>NZ_JADPLO010000011.1:0-119446 GCF_015667765.1 Bacteroides sp. 1001302B_160321_D4
TTCCTTTTTAGGCTAGCAAAGGTATATGCATGAAGGGAATTGACTAAACTTAATCCCCCAAGAATTACAACTGAGCCAAGGTACGGGACTAGTTAATATTATTAATCTAGTTCCGTTTTTTTATGTCAAATTGGCTCACAACAAAACAGATGTCTGAAAGACACGGCATCCAGGAGACGATTCTTAGAAATTGGGCAAATCTTGGATACATTACGAGTTCCCGAATCAACGATCAGTTGTTTTTGGATGATGAGAGTTTGGATGCTTATCTGGAAGCTCACAAAAGACTTGGTTTAGAAGCAGGTTACCTTTCTAAAATCGTAGAAGAAAAGAAACTGGAACGGGACTTTATCATTTCCAAATACGATGATCTACTATATGTATTGAGAACACAGACGACTTGTAAACCGCTATATGAAATAATCATTCGTGAACTGTCAGCATTGATTCTTCACCCTGTTACCCGCGATATCTTCTATTCAATTTCTACAGGAGAATCAGTAGCGAAAGTGGCTGATCGGCATCGAATTACCTATGGGAAGACATTGCAAATGTATAACTCTATACTTAAAGGGTTGAAACTGAAGAAAGATATATTGGCTACTTATCGAAAGCGTGCTATCAATGCTCGTTTTTTATCTTTGGCAGACAATAATAAGAATATAAATGTTGGGCAGGAGGAGTGGATACTTCAATTGCCTGTTTGTAAAATAGCTGATACCCGGTTGGCTAATATCTTGTATAATCAAGATGTTCGAACGGTAAAGGACTTATTGGAAATCGTATCGGGAAGAGGGTGGAAAAGTCTGTTGAGAATAGAAGGAGTAGGAAAAACTTCTTACTATCATTTATTATCCAAACTTCAGATGATAGGTGTTGTGGATGAAAGTCTGGATCGGATTCTTGCCGGATGCTCTAATGGTAGTTCGATAATAAATGACGGGTAGGACATGATTATGGAAAGAGAGATGATATAAAGAGGTTATTTTAAAGGAAAGATAGAGATTTCAACTTCTAAAATAGCCTCCTTATATTATATATGTATGAACATACGGTCTATCTCTCTGCCTCTATTGTATAAGTAAAGCTGTCTGCCCGATAATATCCGACGTTGTATTCAATAGGTACTCCGTTCACATCATAAACAAATCTTCTCCTTATTAATATAGGGTCATTGGATTTTATCTCCAGTTTCTCTGCAATAAATTCCCCTGCAAGTCTGGCTGAAATCTCCTCCTTGCTGGTCTTTACCACTATATTATATTGGGTTTCCAGCATTTCGTATAATGGACGTGTATAATCTTCCTCTCCTGTCAGTGGAATATTGGGGTTGAAATAAGAGATGAAGTAAACAAACGGATATTCTTTTTTTCCTCTGACACGCTCCATCACTACGCAGCGAGTGTCGGGACTGGAACCTAAATCAAAGAACGTACCGATTTCTTCGGTTGCACGCTTTAAACTGATATGTAGCTCGAAATTGCGAATCTCGATACCTAACATCTTCATCTCCTGTGAGAAACTAAGCCAGTTCTTTACTCCCCCTACGATACCTTTCTTTACTACCTTCGTTCCGTAGCCCTTCTTTCGCACCAGAAGCCCCTCAAACACGAGTTTGTTGATAGCTTGTCTCAATGTGTTCCTTGAAATATGTAATTGTTCAGACAATTCGACCTCATTGGGAAATAGCTTTCCGTTTTTGTACTCTTCAGATTCTATGAGTCTTCTTAGTATCTCTTCTGCCTGAATATGAAGCGGTTTATCACTATTATGATCTAATTTCATATCTATTCTGATTGGTTTATTTTCAGCAAATATAAGATTTATCAAAAAATAATCCAAGTTTTGTTTGGAATAAAAATAAAATCTATATATTTGCACAATTGAAAGTATGTATGAACATATAAAATTTAAAAACGCTATAAACATGAGAAAAGCTAATTATGATAAATTTCCTTCTACGAAGCTGACGGGGATGCTTGTTCAGGGTTGGGATAGTATCATTTCTATGTTAAAAAAGAAAATGGATGCAAGAAAAGTGCTGGCTGTGGATTTATATACAGGAGTATATGAAGAAGAAGTGCTGGATGCTTTTTCAAAAGAATTCTCCGGAAGAGTGATGAATGTACGTGATTTGATGAAACCGGAAAAAGAAATTCAAACGTTGACAGAACGCTTCATGACTGAAGATGTGTTATTCGGCTATGTTACCAATTTGAAGCTGGAAGATTATTTGGATGCGGATAAGGTGGCTGCTGCACGGAAGCAAATCAGTGAAGCAAAAGAAACCATTGTAATCATAGGTACGGGTGCTGCTGTTGTTGCTCCACAGGATGCGATGGTAGTTTATGCGGATATGGCACGTTGGGAAATCCAACAACGTTTCCGCCGGCATGAGGTAAAAGCTTTAGGTATAGACAATCGGAACGATGCTGTTTCTTTGCAATACAAGAGAGGGTATTTCAACGATTGGAGAGTATGTGATAGGTATAAGGAAAGATTGTTTGACAGGGTAGAATTCTGGATTGACACCCATGTGGCCGGGACACCGAAGATGATTGATAAGGATACTTTCTTTAAAGGGGTAGAGGCAACGGTGAACACACCGTTCCGGGTAGTTCCTTTCTTCGATCCGGCTCCCTGGGGTGGT
Source organism: Bacteroides sp. 1001302B_160321_D4 (assembly GCF_015667765.1). Lineage (NCBI taxonomy): Bacteria > Pseudomonadati > Bacteroidota > Bacteroidia > Bacteroidales > Bacteroidaceae > Bacteroides > Bacteroides sp. 1001302B_160321_D4. The sequence goes on from NZ_JADPLO010000011.1 coordinate 2,651, forward strand.
CAATGGATGAAAGAGGTTTGCGACCTGGATCGTGAACGTGAAAATTTCGGCTGGTGCTTTGACTGTGTACCTGAAGAGAACAGCCTTTATTTTGAAGTGAACGGAGTACGCTTTGAGCTGCCTTCGGTTGATTTGGTTTTACTGAAAAGTAAAGAGTTGCTTGGTGAACCGGTGGAGGCACGCTTTGGAAAAGACTTCCCTATTCGTTTCGACTTTTTGGATACGATGGGCGGAGGTAATTTGAGTTTGCAGGTGCATCCTACTACTCAATTTATCCGCGACAGCTTCGGTATGTACTACACACAGGATGAAAGTTACTACATGGTAGACGCGGAAGAAGATGCCGTCGTTTATCTGGGAGTGAAGACAGGAGTGGACAAAGAGGCGATGATCGGCGATTTGCGTAAAGCACAAAAAGGTGAACTGGTGTTTGACGCAGAAAAATACGTAAATAAGATTCCGACGAAGAAACACGACCACTTCCTGATCCCGGGAGGAACCGTTCATTGTTCCGGTGCCAACAGTATGGTGCTTGAAATCAGTTCGACTCCGAACCTCTTTACTTTCAAACTATGGGACTGGCAACGCTTGGGACTGGATGGAAAACCGCGTCCAATCAATGTGGAACGTGGTAAATGCGTTATCAACTGGAATCGTGATACGGAATATGTGAATGAACACCTTCGCAATCAGTTTAAGGAAGTTGCTTCCGGAGAAGGTTGGGTAGAAGAACGTACCGGATTGCATCCGAACGAATTTATCGAAACTCGTCGCCACCGTTTCTCATCACCGGTGTTGCATCACACAAACGATAGTGTAAATGTGCTGAATCTGTTGGAGGGAGAAGAGGCCGTAGTTGAGAGTCCTACTCATGCTTTTGAACCTTTCGTGGTGCATTATGCCGAAACATTTATCATTCCTGCCGGGGTGAAAGAATATACCATTGCCCCGTATGGTAAATCTGCAGGAAAAGAATGTGTAACAATCAAAGCTTACGTACGCTTTTAATAATGAAATAAATCATCTAATATCTTGAGAACTATGTATGAACATGATGAACGAATCGTAATGACGCTCGATGCGGGAGGCACTAATTTCGTGTTTTCAGCCATACAAGGCTGTCGCGAAATAGTGGAACCTATTTGCCTTCCGGCAGCGTCCGACGACTTGGAGCGTTGCTTGTCTGTTCTTGTAGAAGGTTTCCTGGAAGTTGAGAAACGATTGCCGAAACTTCCGGTAGCTATCAGTTTTGCTTTCCCCGGGCCTGCTGACTATGAGCATGGAATTATTGGTGACTTGCCTAACTTCCCGGCCTTCAGGGGAGGAGTGGCACTTGGACCTTATTTGAGGGAACAGTTTGGTATTCCGGTTTTTATTAATAATGACGGTAATTTGTTTGCTTATGGCGAAGCCTTGGCAGGCACTTTGCCCGAAGTGAATAAACGCCTGAAAGAAGCAGGCAGCAGTAAGGTATATAAGAACCTGCTCGGAATTACGCTGGGTACAGGGTTTGGTGCCGGAGTGGTGATTGACAGCCGGTTACTGACCGGAGACAACGGTTGCGGCGGCGACGTCTGGATTATGCGGAATAAGAAATATCCCGAAATGATCGCGGAAGAAAGTGTCAGCATCAGGGCTGTCAGGCGAGTATATCAGGAATTGACCGGAAAGGATGCTTCTTCTTTGACTCCCAAAGATATATATGATATTGCCGAAGGGACCGCTGAGGGAGATCAGCAGGCTGCTGTCCGGAGTTTTAACGAACTGGGAGAGATGGCCGGTGATGCTATCATCCGTGCATTGAATATTGTTGATGGCTTGGTGGTGATTGGCGGAGGAGTGGCTGGAGCAGCTAAATACATACTTCCGGGAATTATGAATGAGATGAATCGGCAGATTGGCACGTTTGCAGGAGCTTCTTTCCCTTGTTTGCAGATGGAGGTGTTCAATCTGTCCGAAAAAGAGGCATTTGATAAATTTCTGGAGGAAAAAGACAAGATGGTGAAAATACCATTTTCGGAGAGAGAGGTACATTATGCCTGTCACAAGAAAATAGGCATTGCTGTTTCTACATTAGGAGCAAGCAGAGCCGTTGCTTTAGGGGCTTATTCCTTTGCTTTGTCCCAACTTAATATCTTATAATATATGATAACTCTTCTATTAATTCAAATATAAAATGTTATGAAACAATCTAATCTATTGAACGCGCAATTTGCCCGCCGGCTTTTCAGAACGGCATTTTCGAGTTGGCAATTATTGGCTGTTATGTTGATTGTTTGTATGAATGTGGCTGTTGGTTCCAAACTGTATGCGCAATCTAATACAATCGCAGTGAAAGGTAAGGTAATGGCAGACGGGGAACCCGTGATTGGGGCTACCGTGCTGGTGAAAGGTGTATCTACGGGTACGGCTACGGATATGGATGGAAATTTTTCACTGAATGTTGCTTCAAAAGCGGTATTGGTAGTTTCCTCAATAGGATATGAAACACAGGAAGTTCCGGTGAACGGCCGCCAGTTTATCAATGTGGTGTTGAAGTCGGATGTGGTTGCTTTGAAAGATGTGGTAGTGGTAGGCTACGGTGTGCAGAAGAAAGTCAACCTGACAGGAGCTGTGTCTTCTGTTTCTACGGATGAATTGGAAGGAAAGCCGATTTCCAATGTATTGGAAGCGATGCAGGGAACGACTCCCGGTTTGGTAATTCAGCAGGGAAGTTCTACTCCGGGTAGTGTACCTTCTATTAATATCCGTGGTTTGAATACAATGAACAACAATGATCCGTTGGTGATTATTGACGGAATTGAAGGATCGCTCGCCAATCTGAATCCGGCTGATATTGAGCAGATTTCTATTTTGAAAGATGCTTCTTCTACTGCTATTTATGGTTCACGTGCTTCCAATGGTGTGGTACTTGTCACTACCAAGAAAGGAAAAGCCGGTAAGGTAGAAATCTCTTATGATTTTATGTATGGTGTTCAGCAACCTACTTCATTGCCTAAGATAGCAGACTCGTGGGTATACGCTGAACTGTATAATGAAGCGGCTGTTAATTCGGGAAGAGCTGCAAAATTCACTCCCGAGCAGATTGCGCAATATAGAAATGGTGGTCCGAATGTAAATTGGGTGAAAGAACTTTATAATCGTAATTCTCCTCAAAGTTCACACAATGTTTCGATGACAGGCGGTAACGATCAGTTGTCTTATATGGCTTCTCTGGGTTATCTGGATCAGAGTAGTATGTTCAAGGGACCTGATTATGGTTATAAACGCTACAATGCACGTCTGAATGTAAGCCATAAGGTGACGAATAACTTTACATTGAATTTGACTTCTCAATTTGCCCGTAATGACATTAAAGAACATGCTTACTGGACGGAATGGATTATCGAGCAGGCAAACCGTATGCCGCCGATTTACCCGATCAAGAATGAGGATGGCAGTTATAATTATCCTGCCGGAAGTAACTCAAACGGTTTGCAGCGTTTGGAAGAAGGCGGTTATCGCCAGAATGTGAATGATGAATTATTGGGAACCATACAAGCCGAATGGGAAGTATATAAAGGACTGAAACTGATCGGAAGTGCCGGTGGACGTGTTTGGAATAATAATTTGCATGAGAACCGGAAGGCCTTCGAAGGTACGGGAGATAGTGAAAATAAGTTGACCGAGCAATTCTATCGTTCTAAGAATATCACTACCAATCTTATGGTGACTTATAATACGAAAATAGGGAAACACTCTATCGGTGGATTATTAGGATATGCTTATGAGGGTTTCTCTGAAAAGCAGTTCTCTACCAGTCGTTTGACGGAGGATTCTAAATATGATATTTTTGTAGGTGATTTGAGTGGGGATAAAGTTAGCAATGGTGGTTCGGCAAGTGACTGGGTTATCTATTCCGGTTTTGCAAGAGCCACTTATAATTATGATGAGAAATATCTGCTGGAATTTAATATCCGTAATGACTATTCTTCTTATTTTGCGAAAGGAAACCGTTCGGGAGTCTTCCCGTCTTTCTCGGCAGGATGGCGTATCTCGGAAGAAAAATTCTGGTCTGTACTGAAACCGTATGTTCCTTCTCTAAAAATCAGAGGTTCATGGGGATTGGTTGGTAATAACCGCATTGGTGCTTATCAATACATGCAGACGGTGTCTGTAAAGAATGGTATCAGTTTCGGCGACAAGCTGGCGCAGACGGCTGAATTCGCTTCTACAAACCCTGATCTCAAATGGGAAACTACCCGTATGGCTAATATCGGCTTCGAATTGGGATTGTTGAATAATGATTTGAATATTACTTTTGATTGCTTCAATAATCGTACAAAAGATATTTTGGTGAATTTACCGGTTCCCGGATTGTTTGGTAATGGTGCCCCGATTCAAAACGCTGGTAAGGTCGAGACGAGAGGATGGGAATTATCAGTAAGTTATCGTTTGAAGACTGGTCCGGTAGTGCATAACTTCGCCGGAAATATTTCAGATAGCTTTAATGAAGTAATAGATACACGCGGTACGGAAATTATCGGTGGCTCGGATGTACAGACAATTATCAAGGAAGGTTATCCGTTGTACTCTTACTATGCATATCGTTCGGATGGATTTTTCCAGAATGAGGAAGAATGTCAGAAAGGACCGCACTTGGAAGGTATTACACCGAAACCGGGAGATATTCGTTATTTGGATAAGAACGGCGATGGTGTGATTAAACCGGACGATGACCGTTTTATTGTTGGTAATGACTTCCCAAGATATACTTTCGGCTTCACCTATGGTTTGGAATATAAAGGTTTTGATTTCTCGATGATGTGGCAAGGAGTAGGAAAACGTAACAAGTGGATGCGTGGTGAATCTGTAGAGGCTTTCCATAATAACAATGAAGGTCCTGTAATGGATTTCCATCAAGATCGCTGGACTCCGAATAATCCGGATGCTACTTATCCCCGTCTGACAATGGGTGCGGAATCTGCTAATAATGCAGCGAAATCAGATTTCTGGATTCAGGATGCTAAATACTTGCGTTTGAAAAATGCGCAGATTGGATATACTTTCTCGCAACAATGGATGAAAAAACTCTATGTCAAGAATTTAAGAATCTTTGCCAGTGTGCAGAATCCGTTGACTTTCACAAAGATGAAAGGCGGATGGGACCCGGAATATACCGGAGACGGCAGTGGTCGTTCTTATCCTGTGGCAAGAGTATATTCATTTGGACTTAATGTTAAATTTTAAACTGTACCGTGATGAAAACAACTATAAAGAATTTGATTTTATCTGCTGTCTTGGTAGTGGGCGGTGCCTCTTGTGTTGACTTGGATACGGCACCGTATGACAGAGAAACGGACTTGACTTATTGGGAAGAGGATCCTGAAGCAGCTGTCAAGGCGTTGAATACTTGCTATACCTATTTGGGAAATATGGACGAACAGCTTTATTGTGAAGCAATGACGGACAATGCTTATACCAAGCAACCGAACGATGCTACACAGAATATCGGTAATGGTTCATATTCTACAGCAGACCCTTACGTGAAAAAGGTTTGGGACGGACGTTATACGGGGATTCGTATGTGTAATGAACTATTGGAGAATATTGATCGCGTACCGGATTTGGATCCTGAATTGAAGAAACGTTATATTGGCGAGGCAAAAGTGCTTCGTGCTTATAATTATTATGAGTTGTATACGAAATTCGGAGATGTTCCTTATACTACCAAAGTGCTTTCTATTAAAGAAAGTATGTCTATTGCACGTACGGCCAAAGCCACTGTAATAGCAAATGTTTTGGCCGATCTGGATGAAGTGATTAATGGTAACTATTTGCCGACTTCTTATGATGCGGATAATAAAGGTCGGATTACCCGTTGGGCGGCAATGGCGATTAAAGCTAAAATCTATTTGTTTGAAGGTAATTGGACGCAAGTGAAAAATATCACTTCTACCATTATGACAGAGGGAGGCTTTAAACTCTTTGGAAGTTATGCAGGATTGTTTGAGATCGCTAATGAATACAACTCTGAAGTAATTTTGGATGCACAGTATCGTCCGACCAGTCGTGAACATCAGATGATGTATGTTTTCCTGCCGCCCACTTTGGGTGGATATTCCCAGCTTTCTCCTTTGCAGGAGTTGGTAGACAGTTATATTATGCTGGATGGAAAAACAATTAAGGAAACAGGAACATCGTTTGATGAAAGTCATCCGTATGCTAATCGTGACCCACGTTTGAAGGCAACGGTGATGTACACTGGAAACTCATATACGTTGGCCGACGGAACAGAAGTTGTTATCAACTGTGAGAAAGGTGAAGGCAAAGATGGTTATGGGGTAGGTTCAGACTGTTCGGCTACCGGTTACTATATTAAGAAATATTGGGATAACACTTATCGTGCTACTCTTTATTCTGGTTTGAATCCGATTCTGATTCGTTATGCTGATATTTTATTGATGAATGCGGAAGCATTGGCAGAATTAGGAGAACTGGATAAGACGGCTTGGGATGCAACTATTAAACCAATTCGTGATAGGGCCGGATTTACACTTGCTTCAGCACTGGAATTCCCGGAAGGAGCTTCTAAAGATAAACTGATTGAGATTGTACGAAACGAACGTCGTTCGGAATTGGCATTGGAAGGACATCGCCATAAAGATATTATCCGTTGGAGAATTGCGGACAATGTATTGAATGGATGGTGTCACGGACTAAAGACAAATGATGTGGTAGGTACGGATGATGGATACGTTCGGGTTGAAAACAGAACCTTTAATGCAAATAAACATTATTTGTGGCCTATACCACAGGCTGAACGTGACTTGAATGGTAATTTGGAGCAGAATCCGAATTGGTAATTGGTTAAACGACTCAAAAAGGAATGATTATGAAAAAGATATTATGGATATGTTCAGTACTTCTGGCAATGGTTTCATGTCAGGAAGATTATGAATTGAACACGGATTTTGCAGTCCCTACAGAATTAAGTTCCCCTGCTTCTATCCAGTTGAATGTGTCATCTCCAACGCCTGTTGTGTTGTCGTGGTCAGGAGGTGGTGCGGCAGATGGCGGAATTGTATTGTACGAGGTGCTGTTTGATAAGGCAGACGGTGATTTTTCAAAGCCGCTGGCTACGGTGAAAAGTGATTTGGGAGCTGCGACCAGTTTGTCAATCACTCATGCAGCTATTAATACGATTGCCAGAAATGCAGGCATTTATCCTTTGGAAACCGGAGATATAAAATGGACGGTAAATGCTTCGAAAGGTGGAGTGGTGAAGAGAACCGACAAGGTGGCTACCATCACAGTAACTCGTGGAGAGGGAATTGATAATATTCCGGCTGAATTGTATTTATATGGTTCGGCTACGGAGAACAGTGGACAGGGGGGAATTCCGTTCCGTTGTGTAGAAGAGGGAGTTTTCCAGATTTATACGAAGTTATCTGCAGGAAATATATCATTTAAGTCTGCTACTACAGGTGAAACATTCAGCTATTATATTGATGATAGCTCGAAGTTAAGAGAAGGGGAGGGCGAAACGGCAGTCGCTGCTTCCGAAGAAGTAACCCGCTTGACTGTGAACTTTAATACAATGGCAATGACGACGGAAAAAATAGGTTCTTCTGTTCGTTGTATTTGGGGAGCAACATTTGGAGATATAGCTGTATTAGAGTATGCGGGTGATGGTAAATTTGTGGGAGAGGGTGATATTATATTTGTAGACCCAAGTCGTCCGAGCACGAACCCTCCTTCTTGGTTAGGTTGGACAGAAGAACGTTATTACTTTATTGCATCGGTAAATAATGGTGATATGTGTTGGGGTAGAGGTGATGACGTGAGTGCCGAACGTCCGGTAGGTGGAGAACCTGCTTCTTTCTATGCTTTGTATGAATTCCAATGGAATCAGTGGGATCATCTTTGGAAAATGAAAGGTAGTCTGGATTATACGCATGCGACTATCACTATCGATACGAATTCGGATGGATTGATGATACATACATTTACTAATGTGACTCCGATTAATTAATAAAACTAAGTTATGAAAAAGATAAAGACTATTTTAGCAATTCTTCCGGCACTATTATTCTCCTGTGCCGGAGATGACGTAGAAAAATATATCCCGCCTACACCGATTGCTCCGTCAGAACCCGGAGAGGAGGTCGTTTATCATAAACGTGCCAAAGAGCAGTTTGACTTGATTAATCAGTGCTACCGGATCAATAGTGGGGCAACAGAAGGACTGTATAATGAAAATTATCCTAAGAAAGACGGGGATAATTCCGCTTCTTTCTTATGGCCGTATGACGGACTGGTTTCCGGGGCAGCAGCTTTACATGCCTTAGGTTATGATGTGAATTATGCAGATATGGTAGACCGGTTTGAAGTTTATTATCGTACTCCTAGTGGAACTGTGGGTGGTTATGGCTCTCAAACCAATGGTACTACCGGTAGTGGAACACGTTTTTATGATGATAATTCTATTGTGGGGATTGAACTGGTAGAGGCTTTTAATTTGCTAAATAATCAAGATTATGTGACGAAAGCTAAAAGAATCGTTGAGTTCCTGCAAGCTGGTGAAGATGATACGTTTGGAGGAGGCCTTTGGTGGAATGAAGACCAGAAAGGACAGCAGGGAGTTGGTGATTCGAATAAACCGACATGCGCTAATGGGTATGCAACGCTATTCTTGCTTGAATATTATTCTGTATGTCCTCAAGAGGAAAAAGCGGATGTGTTGGCTCTGGCAAAACGTTTATATGCTTGGACGTTGACTAACTTGCGTGATCCGGAAGATGGCTGTTACTGGAATGATAAACAAGCAGACGGATCCATTAATAAAACAAAATGGACTTACAATACAGGTGTGATGATTTCTAACGGGGTCCGTTTATACAAAATAACGGGTGAGCAGACTTATCTGGACAGTGCCATTGCTTCTTCCGAAGGTGCGTATAATTATTTTGTACGTCCGCTTAATGGGGTGGCGTTGGCTTATCCTGATCATGATCCTTGGTTCACAACAAAACTGATCCGTGCATTTATTGATATTGAACCTTATTACAAAAATGCAGGTAATTATATCAAAACATTCATTAACTTCTTGGATTATGCATACGAAAATGCCTGTTTATCAAACGGACTGTTCTATGAAGACTGGACAGGAGCAACTCCAAAACGTGCTGAACAGTTGTTGATGCAGGATGCTGCGCTCGAATCTTTGGGAATGATTGCTTTGTACAAAGGAGAAACAGTGACAGAGGAATAGGATATGAATAGTAAAATTAGAAATATAGTTTTATTTGTATCGACGGTATTCGTGCTTCTCTCTTGTGTCGGAGAATCAAAAACGACTCCGAATAAAGATAAGGCAGAAGAAATGTTTCAGCGTGTTTGGGAACTCTACCGGGTTCCCAAATACGGCCTCTTCTCTGAATATTACCCAAGCAGTCATCGTCCTGATCTGACTTATTTTAATGATTCCACCCGGCAAGCGCAGGAAGTTTCTTATCTGTGGCCTATGAGTGGTGTCTTTTCTTCGGCAGTGTTGATGGCTGCCATCGAACCGGAGAAATATACGGTTTATGTCGATTCGATGGTGATGGCAATGGAGCGTTACTATGATACAACGCGTGTTCCTTTTGGTTATCAGGCTTACCCTGTTCAGTTTGGAAAGGTAGACCGCTATTATGATGACAATGGTTTAGTGGGTATTGATTATATTGATTCTTACCTGGTAACTAAAAATCCTCATTATCTGGAGAAAGCGAAACAGGTATTGACCTTTATTTTAAGTGGCTGGGATGAGAACTTTGAAGGAGCTGTTTCCTGGCTGGAAGGAGTGAAAGATCAGAAACCTGCCTGTTCTAACGGAAAAGCGATGGTGTTGGCTTTAAAACTTTATGAAGCAACTAAAGATGAGTATTATCTGGAGGTGGGAAAGAAGTTCTATCATTGGATTGATAAATATCTGAAAGATCCGGAAAGAGGAGTCGTTTGGAATTCATGGTTAACAACGACTTCGGCAGTATGCCCGGATTTGTATACTTACAATACTGGTACTTTGTTACAAGCAGCTGTAGCTTTATATAATTATACGGGTGAGCAGGCGTATCTGGATAATGCTAAATTTCTGGCAGAAGGAAGCTACAAAGTGTTTTTTAAGTATACGGAAGACGGTATTCCTTATATTGCAGATTTGCCTTGGTTTAATTTGGTTTTGTTTAGAGGGTATCACGATCTGTACAATGTTACGGGGGATTCAAAATATGTGGATACGATGATAAAAGGACTGGATTATGCTTGGGATCATGCACGTGACCAGGCGGGACTGATGTATCATGACTGGACAGGGCGGACTGATGAAAAACGTAAGCCGAAATGGTTATTGGATGCTTCGTGTGTGCCGGAGTATTATGCACGTGTGGCGATGATTAAAGGAGAAGTTACAAACAGAAAAATAAATAAATGATGAAATTAAAATGGATAGGTAGCCTGTTGATTCTGGCAGGTGTTGTAGGGTGCAAAACACCTGATCGTCCCAATCTGGTAGAGTATGTGAATCCTAATATTGGAACTGTACATAGTCGTTGGTTTTTCTATACTCCGGCTGCGGAGCCTTTTGGAATGGCTAAACTGGGAGCTTCTACCAATGGAACTTACGGTAATAATCAAGGATGGGAAGCTATTGGTTATGAAGATAATCATACTTCGATTGATGGCTTTCCTTGCTTACATGAGTTTCAGATAGGAGGAATTTCACTGATGCCTGTAACGGGAGAAGTAAAAACAAATCCCGGAAAACTGGAAGACCCCGATAAAGGTTTCCGTTCCCGTTTTGATAAGAAAGATGAAACGGCGCGTCCGGGATATTACTCTGTATTATTAAAGGATTACCAGGTAAAGGCAGAACTTACTGCCACTGCTCGTGTCGGATTCCAGCGATATACTTTCCCGGAGACGGAAGCTGCTCATATTCTTTTGAATATTGGAAATCGTCAGGGAGAAAGTGGAGCTGTGCGTGATGCATATATCAAACAGATAGATGGAAATACTATTGAAGGTTACGTGATTACGGAACCGGAATATGTGAAGAAATATCAAGCGGGTTCATCAGTAGCTATGTATTTTTATGCAAAACTAGATCGTATTCCTGAATCGGTAGAGGTTTTTTATCAAGATAGTATTCTGAAAGCGGGAAATGAAATCAAAGGTGCAGGAGCTATTATGTGCCTGAATTATAAAACGAAAAAAGATGATGTAGTAAATGTAAAGATCGGTTTGTCATATACTTCCATTGAAAATGCTAAACTGAATCTGGAAACGGAAGCGAAAGACTTGACTTTTAATGAAGCTTTACAGTCAACTACGGATAAATGGAATGAATCCTTGGGACGTATTCTGGTTTCAGGAGGTACGGATGAAAGCAAAATCAAATTTTATACAGGATTGTATCACGCTTTGTTGGGCAGAGGACTTGCTAGCGATGTTAATGGAGCTTATCCCAAAAATGATGGAACAGTAGGGCAGATACCTTTGGGACAAGAAGGTAAGCCGATATATAATCATTATAATACGGATGCAGTTTGGGGGGCTTACTGGAACTTGACTTCTCTTTGGGCACTAGCTTATCCGGAATACTACAATGGATTAGTTAACAGTCAGTTGCTGGTATACAAAGATGCTGGCTGGTTAGGTGATGGTATTGCTGCCAGTAGATATGTTTCGGGCGTAGGGACAAATATGGTGAGTATTACCCTGGCAGGTGCATACAATAGTGGTATTCGTGATTTTGATGTTGAAACGGCTTATCAGGCAGCTTTAAAGAATGAATTAGGCTGGGAAGGCCGCATTGAGGGGGCAGGTAAGATGGATGTGAAGCAGTTTGTAGAAAGAGGATATGTACCTTATGAGAACAGTGTTCACTATGGCACACATCCGGATGGCTCTACCTTTTCTGTTTCTCATACATTGGAATATTGCTTTAGTGCTTATGCTGTGGCGCAGTGGGCGAAAGCATTGGGGCATACGGATGATTACAACCGTTTGATGGAATTATCAAGAGGATGGGAAAAACTATTTGATGATTCATTGAAACTGGTTCGTCCCAGAGTTCCTAACGGTGAGTTTATTGATAACTTTAATCCGCTGGAGTCATGGAGAGGATTTCAGGAAGGAAATGCTGTACAATATACATTTTTTGTTCCTCAACATCCATATCGTTTGATTGAAAAAGTGGGTAAAGAGGAGGTTAATAATCGGTTGGATTCTATATTTACCGAAGCGCGTAAATCTATTTTTGGTGGCGGTAAGATAACTTATGCTTTTGCAGGTGTGGAGAGTCCTTACAATCATGGTAATCAGCCAAGTCTTCATATTCCTTGGTTGTTCAATTTCTCCGGTAAACCTTACCTGACACAGAAATGGACGCGCTTGATTTGTGATGAGTTTTACGGAACAAACGGAGAGCATGGTTATGGCTACGGTCAGGATGAAGATCAGGGACAGTTGGGAGCCTGGTATGTGATGGCGGCAATGGGATTGTTCGATGTACAGGGCGGTTCTTGTGAACGACCGACTTTCCAGATTGGCAGTCCGTTGTTTGATAAGATTGAAATCAAACTTAGTCCGATGAATGCGACGGGAAAAACGTTTGTGATTGAAACGACTGGTAATACACCGGATGCCTATTATGTACAATCTGCTACGTTGAACGGTAAACCGCTGGAACAATGTTGGATGTACCGGGATGAACTCTATAAAGGTGGAACATTGAAACTCACAATGGGTAATCAACCGAATGAAAAATGGGGAGTGGAAAATCCGCCTCATTGTTCTGAATAAACAGCTTATTTACCTCGGTGCCGATGTCGCTTGACAATGGCACCGGGGATTCTACATTTTATAATATAGTGAGTTAAACATGAAAACACAAAACTCTATTTATGCCGCCCTTCCCGTTCTCTTCGGGTTCTTTGTAATGGGCTTCTGTGACATAGTCGGTATTTCGTCCGATTATGTTCAACGTACTTTCGACTGGTCTCCCGTGATGACGGGATTTGTTCCTTCATTGGTTTTTATCTGGTTCCTGTTTTTAGGTATTCCTGTTGGAAATCAGATGAACAAATGGGGACGTAAAAATACGGTTTTACTTAGTATGGGAATAACGGTAGTGGGTATGCTGCTGCCATTAGTCGTTTATAACAGTGCGACTTGTATGATAGCTTATGCTCTTTTGGGAATTGGTAATGCCATTTTACAGGTTTCACTGAATCCGTTATTGAGTAATGTGGTAACCAGCCAACGTTTGCTGACAAGTAGTTTGACGGCAGGACAAGTGATTAAAGCTGTGTCTTCTCTCGTTGGGCCGGAGATTGTGTTGCTGGCTGTAGCACACTTTGGAGATGACAAATGGTATTATTGTTTTCCTATATTAGGCTTTATCACGTTATTGTCTGCCATTTGGCTGATGGCTACACCTGTTAAACGGGAAGCTTCCAGTGCCGCAACCCAACAACTTTCTATCAGTGATACTTTTTCTTTGTTGAAGGATAAAACGATTCTGTTGTTGTTTCTGGGTATCTTTTTTATTGTGGGAGTAGATGTTGCTACCAACTTTATTAGCTCCAAACTGATGGCGGAACGATTTGACTGGACGGCAGAACAAGTGAAGTTTGCTCCACAGGTTTATTTTTTAAGCCGTACGGTAGGTGCTTTGCTGGGTGCTTTCTTGTTAGCCCGTATTGCTGAAATGAAATATTTCCGTGTGAATATTGTTGCCTGTATTTTCTTTTTGCTTATTCTGGCCTTTGTAAAAAATGATATGGTGAATCTGATTTGTATCGGTGCTGTCGGCTTCTTTGCCTCATCCGTATTTTCTATCATTTATTCGATGGCTTTACAGGCAAGGCCGGAAAAAGCAAACCAAATTTCAGGATTGATGATTACTGCTGTTGCCGGTGGCGGAGTAGTTACCCCGGTGATTGGGTTTGCAATAGGAACAGTAGGTGTTATTGGAGGCGTTTTTGTTACTTTAGCTTGTGTGTGTTATTTGACTTATTGTGCTTTTGGGGTGAAGACCGCGAAAGCGTAGTATTATTGCGGAGAAGATGCTATCTTCGCCCGAATCCTACTTAGCGACTGCGGAGTTATCCACAAGTAAGATGCTATATGTTTTAAAGGTACATACTGCAATAATTCCGGAGTCTCTTTGATAAGGTTGAGATAGCGTTCTTTAGCCCGTGGGCTTCCCGAGCTGATAAGCCAGTTCTCCTGTTGAAGAAACTGGTGATCCATGAGGCGGAGCCCCAAATTAGCGAGTCCGATGGATGAGGCGAATAGCTGATTCAGAGCTGTTCGGGAAATACAATAGGCCACACTGTCACACATGACCTCAATATTTATTAATGAGTAGGCATTATCTACATAGCCCCAGACGGAGAAAGCAGCTTCTCCGTCTGAAGCAAACCAGATGGTAGTATCCACTCCGTCTTTATGATAATAGGCTCGCCATATTCCTGTCTTGATAAAATAAAGATTACAGTTCTTTGTTCCCTCGCGTACTATTAAATCTCTCTTTTTGAAATGTACCTCTTCCATACAGTTCAGTAGAGACTGTACATCGGTTTCTGATACCTTGTATCTATCGCAAAGTTTTTCAATGCATGTTCTCATATTGCAAAGATACTTATCGTCGGCAGACAATGAAACGATCTTTCAAATAAATTCCGAAAATATAGAAAGTGGTTAATAACTCTGCCAATGGTACGGCTAGCCAGATACCCGGTATGCCCAATACCGGAGGGAGCGCAAAGAATCCGATCAACATAAACACTACTCCCCGGAGAAGAGTGATAATTGTTGCCCGCTGACCTCTTTCGACACTCTGATAATAACCAATGCCAATCATGTTGACGGCAAAGAAAATGAATCCTACTCCGAAATAAGGAAGCCCGTTTACTGCTATATCGAATGCAGCGTAGCTGCGGTCAATGAATAACGAAACGATGTCTTGGCAGCATAGTACGGTAAGAATGAAAAAGCTAATACCGCAGATTAAAGCGGTCCGAATGGCGAGATGCAGTGTCTTTCGTACACGCTCGGGTTGTCCGGCTCCGAAGTTATAGCTGATAATCGGCTGTGCGGATTGTGCAATGGCATTATAGACCATGAAGATGATAGGGAAGAAGTAACAGGCAATACTAAATGCTGCCACTCCGTCTTCACCGAGATGGCGGATGAAAACGTAGTTCCCCAGAAACATCATACAGGCAATGGAGGCTTCACTGATAAAAGCAGAACTTCCCTGTTTAATCATATAACCGATGTTGCGAAGAGTCAGTAACAGACTTTTGATACTTAACTTTATCCGGCATAGATGGAGGGTACGAGAGAAATGGAGGAGGTAAATCAGTGTCATCAACCCTCCCACAACAGTCCCCAGACTGGTGGCAAAAGCTGCTCCCATTATTCCCCAACCAAATTCGAAGATGAATATATAATCCAGTATGATATTGAGTATGGCTGCAACCGCATTACACATCATGGCATAGGTGGGTGAACCGTCCAGACGGATGCAGAACATACCTATATTTAAGACTTCGTAGAATACGAGAAAAGGAATGTACCATGCCATATATTCTACAGCTAACGGCAACAATCGGTCCGAACTACCTAATAATCTGGCTAATGGCTCTATAAAATAAAGGCACAGAGCAGACAGGATAAGTATGAGCAATGCAGAAAAAGCAATTGCTTGAGTGATATTAATACTTGCTACTTTGCGTTTTCCCTGAGATAAATGAATGGAAGCCACCACCGAAGCTCCCACTCCGAACATCAGTCCGATACCCGCTGCGATCATAAAAAGCGGTGCAGTGATATTTACTGCCGCCAGTGCGTCACTGCCAATTCCTTTTCCTACAAATATCCCGTCCGTAATAACGAACAGTGCCGAGAATACCATCCCAAGTACCGTAGGAATTAGTAACTTACGGAACAACGTGGAGATGTTCATGCTGCCGAAATCAATACTATCTTTCATAACTTTCTACCTTTGTCGTTGAAAATGGCAACAAAGGTAGGGTTATGAGAGGAGATAAAAATTACCATTTGGTAATTTTTATCTCTATATTTAATAGGGAAAAGAATCTCTTATGTATATTCTATCAATTATTTGATCATGTTGAAATCCTTTATTCCAAAAACTTCAGTGGATATTTCACCCAACCAACCGCTTTTACTATTAACACCCACTTGTACTTTGATAAAATCAACGTACTTCAGGTTTGCATCCTTACCGTCGAAAGTTACAGCATGGGATATCTTGAAATGATTGTCAGACGGTCCGGCATTATAGTTGTCATCATCTGTCAGACGATCAATGGCGCTGAAATTATCAGCATATCCCCATTCATAACTATCATTTACCCAATAAGTACCATTACCGGATTGATCGTAATTACGCTCTTTCAGGCGAGTACCTCGCAAAGTATATTGTTTTTCCTTTACCCAGGCGGGATAATAATAATCTTGCCGGTGAAAAGCACCCAGATAATCAATAGACCCACTTTGACCATGATTGTCTGTCCATGGGGTGGGAAGCTGAATACCAGTTGGTTTATGATAGGTGACGGCATAGTCCTGCCAGGTTTCGGCTTTCCCATATTCGGATCCGCGCAATTCATACCAAGTGTCATTAGGTAACCCATCACCATTTTCGTCCTGCATTACCCATACAATTCCCGGTTCTGACGAACCATCAAAAGCGTTTCCTGTAATAGCAATGTTGTAATCTCCATCATTCACGATACTATGGTCGAATCCAACGATGATGTATCCACCGAATCCGCCTAGGGAAACATAAGCCGTCTGATTGATTCGTTCTTCTGCATAGGTGCAGGCTTCTGCCATAGTTGTTGTGGTATGATTCTCATTGATGAATTGACCGGGAGCCGGTAAATATTCATATACTCTGTTCATTGACGCAGAACTTGTGGCGCTAATCTTCCGCTGGTATGTTCCTGCGGGAGGGCAAACATTGATTTTTAATGTTTGCGTAGCGAGTATATATGAGTTCCTCATTTCTACCTTTACTGTGTGTTCTCCCTGCTGCTCGGATGTAAACAGATAAGTATCATTTTCTCCGGATTGCACTTGTTCATTGTCCACAGTCCATGTATAGACTGCATCCAGTGCATTATTCACGTCAACCGGTTTGATACGGATAGTTCTGCCGGCTGACATGTTATATTCCGTTTGCAGGAATGTCCAGTTGAAATCTACTTGATCCGGTGAACAAACTTCTACTTTGAAAGTTACTTCGTCATCGCCATCTTCATTGTGAGTAGCAAAACGAACCTGATATTCGCCAAGCTCGATTGTGGGGAGAGTACAGGTTAATTCGTTCGAAATATCTTCACCGTTTATTTGCCAGGAGTAACTGGTTTCCAGAAAAGAATCTACTATAGGTGTAATGGTTAGTTCAGAGCCTTGAAGCACTTTGAAACCTTTGTCGGCATCCGCAATAGAGATAGTAGGTACATCAAGTTGAAAGACATCGATACGTATCTCCTTTTCTGTTGTCCCTCCGGCATTGGTGGCAGAAATCAGAATGAAATACCTGCCTGCTTCATCGGCTGAAAATGTCAGGGTGGAAGTGGTACAGATACTCTTTCCATCTATTGTCCAGTTAAAGGTCGTTTCCGAATCGGTATTTTCATAAATGGGAGCGATGGTTATCTCCCGACCAATTTTTGTTTTATAGATGGGGGATTCTTCTTTCAAGGTAATGACAGGAGCGGAAAGAAGAGGAGAGTCCTCCTCTTCTTTCACGCATGATATTAATGCTAACAGAACAAATAAAAAAAGTATAATATGTTTCATTAGAATCTCACTGCTACATCATCATAAGCAAAATAGGCAGGTTGGCTGAAACCATATCCGTTATCATTACTTCCAGTGACATTAAAGTCTATTTTGACCACTTTGCCTAATGCGGATAAATCCCATTTTGTCCATTCAAGTATATTACCCTCGGCTCCAACCAAATAAAATTCCGGACGTGTAGCTACTTCTTTTCCATCTTCATCATAACCGATAGCAACCAGTTTCACCCAATCATCTTTGCCTGCGGGTGCGGTCAAACCGTTACCGTTGGCCACACAGTTGGCTAGGTAGGTCGTCATAGTCACATACATGTGGTCAACTACACGAGCAACTCCGTCTCCAAAGTAAATATAGGGTAATGGACCGTTGGCATATCCGGAATTGTCTGCATAGCCGTAATGTACGCAGAAGTTTTTGGAACCATTATGTCCTCCAAAACGAGTTTTTGCATCCTGATAATAAACGGCTAGTTGGTGCTGGAAGTCTCCATGAGTAAGATCCATATCCAGATAATTGGAAATTGCGTGTCCGCCACCCCAGTATTGGTAATCACCCCATCCGTTAGGAAGTTCGGAAGCAAGAAAAGTGTTGTTTGCATCACTCCAGTTATAGAGTTGGTTATTCTTAGGATAAAGTAGTGGGCCACCATATTGTTGGCTGTCAATTAATGATGACCAGTTTCTTTCTCCTACCATGTTAGCATCACCTTTATAATCAACATCCTCGAATGTCAAGAAGTGTGCTTCACGCACTGCTCTTAATTGCATTTTTATTACTTTACCGAAAGCTTTGGACGGAGTGACAAGTATTTTAAGTTCACCATCTTTGACATCATCACCTGAAACTGCCGGAGCTGTGATTCTTAAGTCTTTATCATTAAGAACCGCTGTCCATCCTTGCGGAATAGCAATTAATGTTGCGTCGTCTATATTGGCAGTTGTAAGAAGATACGTCCTTGTTTCATTAGACGAGAACAAGGTATAATCCCTATTGGCAATGTCAAATGTATATGTTTCCCCTTTGGGCAATGTGAACGACGTTCCATCTGCAAGAGTAACTAGTACATGATTGTCATTAACTGTAACAGATTTGAAGAAAGAGTCTCCGTCTTGTCCTTCCGCTTTCACAGGTTTTCCGTCTGTTCCGTTAATGCGTTTGGCTCCTTCGCCTGTATCAACGGTCCAGTATCCGTCACTGTCAACTCCCATAACTGGAGTTGTACCCGTCACTTTTAACTTGTTAGTTGCATCCGGCAGCCATTCTGTAGTACCGTTGGTAGTAATGGTCCAGTAATATATTCCGTCTTCGTCAGCTTTCACTCCAATCACAGGAGCATCTGTACCATTCTTTCCATTTTTGATAGATACGGTGCTTCCATCACTGAAAGTTAATGTGTAGCCATCAGATGTCTGTTCCGTGTTGGTGATTACTTTCCCTTGATTTAATGCGTCTACCAAACTCTGTAAAGTTGTAATTTCAGAGTTCATTTTCTTGACTGTTGTTTCTAGTGTTTCTACTCGTCCGTCGAGATCATTGACTTTATCCCAGAGATCATCGTCATTGTAGCAACTGCATACTGTAACGACAGTGAGCAGTAAAAATAGAATTTTCTTCATTGCTTTTGTTTTTAATTATTAATAGAATTGTGAATTATTGAATCTCTTTTAGTTTCTTATCTGTAAAGGCAATATGTGCCGGAATGTCCCCCGTGATGACTGACCATTTCTTTTTTCCATCCCGGGAGAAACAGTATAATGTGCCGGGAGTCACATAGTCTTTGGCATCGGTGACGAAGAATTCACCTGTTTCCGGATTGATTGCTATTCCATAAGGTATCTTGATAGATTTTTCCGTACCATCTGTAATAAAATTGCGGGTATCAGTTTTCTTTGTTTTTGTATTATAGATGGCGTAAGAGACTGTCCAACTGTTGGTGTAATAACTCCATTCTGTACTGTATACATACAGTGAATCTCTGCAAATGGCCATTTCTGTATTGGGAAGAAGCGGTAGTTCTTCGATTACTTTATCGGTATTGGAATCTATTACAAATGTTTCGGAGTAAGTGTCATAATAATCTCCCCGGGATGAGACATAAATATTTCCGTATTGGTCTAATTCCATTCTATGCAAATTGATTCCCACATCAATGGTTTTGATAACTTTGAATGTGTTCAAGTCGATGACGGATACCGTACGGTCATAATTAGGTACGCGATACCCGCCGGAGTTGGCTACATAGAGTTTGTTGCCCACAATCACCATTTCTTCCGGCTGGTAGCCGACCACACAGGTGTCCTTGACAGTCAGTGTGGTAGTGTCAACACGTGCTACATACCCCAGTCTGGCGTTGGGATCTATTTTGACAGGGCCTGCATACGAACTGACGTATGCATATTTATCTTTAAAGACGATATAACGGCAATTAGGTATGGAAATTTGCGTGATGTGTTTTGCTGTTTCTACATTCATCACTTCTACGAAATGAGAACAGTTGATGATGGCATATAACTTATTTCCATAGATTTGGATATCATTTCCCACATCCCCCAATTCTTGTACGACTCCCGGGTTCCGTTCCGCATAGATATTCTTATGATAGATACCGGTTTCGTAATCAAAGTAATCAAGGGTAGCCTTGTTGCTTCCCATATTTCCTTCATTGAGTAGAAAGAAACCTTTGACAGAGGTGCCGCTTACTCCGGGAGTAACTTGGTTGGGAGTTGACGGAATAATGCGTTCATCTTCGCGACAAGAAGTCGACAGAAGAACAAAACAGATAATGATGGATAGAACAGATATTCTCATAACATGACGTTTAATTTGATTTTAAAACTTGTACCGGGCATAGGATAGCATTGCACTACTTCATATTGCTGATTGAAGATATTATTAATTTCTGTCGTTACACGTATTCCCGTTTTCCCCCATTGAAAAGTTTTGGATAGGGAAAAATCATGGGTATACCAAGGCTGTGCGTAGTTCTCCGGGATATTGGCGACTGCTTCATAACGTTCACCTGTATAAATGAAACTATAGTTGCAAGACCATGTTTGATAACTTCCATTGAGGATGATGGAACCTCCATGCCAAGGTATATAAGGAATCTGGCCTCCATACCATTCACTGGTAGGATCGGTAAAATCCTGTGCCTTTTGATAGGTGTAATTGAATAGAGTGCTAAGTTCCACCTTTCCGAAACCCCATTCTCCTCGTATGGCTGCGTCTAATCCCCGAATTTCCACATGTCCGAGATTTATCATAGTCCAACGGAACTGGTTGGAGGTAGGCATGGCAATGATTTTATCATCTACTTCATTATAGTAACCATCTATTTGTAAGTCCAGGCTTTTCAGCCAATGGTTATTCCAGGTGTGAGAGAAAGTGATACCCACATCGTATTGGGTGGTATATTCTGGTTTTAAGTCCTTATTGCCTATAAAAGTATAATACAAATCATTGAGAGTCGGCATGCGAAAGACTTTCTTATAAAAGGCCCGTACATTCAGAGGGAGCTTGGTCAATGGTTGCCAGGTGGCTATGACAGACGGAGTGTATTTGTTTTTGGTGCCTGCATTGGCTCCTTTGGTACGTGTATTGTCGTCGACATGAGTATATAACAGGCTCGCCTGCAACATGAGGCGGTTGAAGTCAAAGGACGTGGCAGCAGAAGTCAGGATTGTATTACGGGTTGGATAGACAAAATCTATGAGATCGGCCCGTAATGCATTCCATTGAAAATCGTTGGATAATGACATACTCCACCAGGGATAGATGGTGAATAAATGGGCGGCCGAAGCATAGATTTCTTGCTGTCGGTAGTGATTGTCTACGTACATGGTGGTGACATCCAGTCTGGGATCGGATAAATAGTGGAGATAGTCATAAGCATATTTTCCGTTGGCTAGCAGACTGTACCAAGGCTTAAAATAGTTTTGAAAAGAGCCTTGCACAAACAGATTGGTATCCCACTGCCGGTCCTGATGGCGAAACTTACCCGGTTCTTCTCTTACCGCAGCTCCGGGGTATCCCCGTTCCGAATTGTATAGGTATGCTTTGGCTTTCCATTCTCCTTTGGGGACTTTTCCGAAGAATGCATTCTCCAAACGTAACATTCTTACGTCTCCATTTTGACGAACAGCTGTTGTGTCGTAACCATCTTTCTTGGCGTATGTGAATTTATATCGTCCTGATGTATACATATACTCCGTACTGATGGAACTGCTTATTCGTTCGTTGAAACGATGTTCCCAAAGTAGTGACGGATTGATGGTAGAGAATGAACCGCCTTTCACCCCGATGTTCAGATTGTTTTTCTTTTCCCCTTTGAATAGGGGTTTTCGTGTCTGCATATATATGGCACTTGCGGAACTATAATCTTTGGCAGGTTGGAAGATGGCACTTTTTTGACCATTATATAGTGAAATGACTTCCATATTATCTAATGAAAAACGGCCTAGATCGACGACTCCATTTTGCGCATTTCCTAATTCAATACCATCGTAAAATACTCCGACATGATGACTGCCCATACTTCGTATATTGACGGTTTTTAGTCCTCCAATACCTCCGTAATCTTTTATCTGTACTCCGGAAAAGTAGCGCAAAGCATCAGCAACGGAGTAAACATTGAGCTTCTCAAGTTCTTTGCCGGACAGAATCTGTACAGGAGACATCTTTTTTTGCATCCGGTTGCTGTAGATAGTAACTTCTTTGAGTTTGAGAAGTGTATCAGACAGAGAAGTCTGATGCCGAACCCTGGACTGGGAAATGGCCGGTAATGTGGTAAATAGAGATAGAATCAAACATAATATCCACCGTAAATGGATATAATGCTTATTGTATGAATGGACTTGAATAGAAAGCATGTCTTTTATTTTATAGGTATAAAAAATCCGTTTGTTCAGATCTGAATTCAATCTACACAAACGGACATATAGCTATTATACCAAATAAAAGATAATTGCTTATTTTCTATTTGACTACTACCCGAAATCCCGCAGGTGTAAATCAGAGCATCAAGGCAGGTCTTCTGACTCATCCCATTTTGCAACGCCTTCCCAGATAAACTATCCAGTGACTTTTGTGTTGCAATTTTGCTCTTTGATTACAAGGAGCGGAGATTTACAGCAGCAGGTACTGTTGCCGGTTTACACGGCATTCCCTTTTCATTCCTTTACAACGCAAAAGTTGTTCAAGGAAACCTTAACGGCACAAAGTTAGAAAGTTTTTATTAATTAGTTTGTTTTATTCTAAAAAAATATCCCATTGACCAATAACAAATATTCCGGCATCTGATCCTATTCTCTCCATTTGTTAGTAATCAATTGGATGGAAAAGGATATATTAATATGTTATCCCAACGACAGAATCAATATTTGTGCCGTCAATACTCGCAGAAACATGGTGAGCGGATACACCGTAGCGTAGCCGACGGCAGGCGCATCACAGGAGGTCTGGTCATTGGAGTAAGCCAATGCCGGCGGATTGGTGGTAGAACCAGCCAGAACTCCGATAAGCGTGAAATAATTCAGCTTGCAATAATACCGTCCTATCAATCCCGTAATCAGAAGTGGCAGGATGGTTATGATTACTCCGTAGCCTACCCATATATATCCTCCGCCATGAATGACTGTGTCTACAAAGCCTTCGCCTGCTCCTAAACCTACGCAAGCGAGGAAGATGGAAATACCGATTTCACGAAGCATCAGGTTGGCACTCATGGTGGTATAAGTAATTAGCTTGTATTTCGGACCGAAACGGCTAATCAGGATAGAAACGATGAGCGGACCGCCTGCCAATCCTAGTTTCACAGGTTGCGGAATTCCGGGAAATGCGAAAGGAAGACTTCCCAGAATACATCCTAAAGCGATACCTATAAAGATAGGAATCAGGTTCGGATGATTTAAGCGTTTCATGGAGTTGCCAAGTACTTTCTCTGCATGGGCAACAGCCAGTTCGGAACCTACAATGGTGACACGGTCTCCCATTTGTAACTGTAATTGTGGAGAGGCTACCAAGTCTACTCCCGAACGATTGACGCGGGTGATGTTTGCTCCGAAGTTATTTCTGATTTTGAGTTGTGAAAGCGTTTTCCCGTTCAATTCCGGTTTAGTAATCAGGATACGGCGTGAAATGAGCTCTTTGTTCAGTTGTTCCCATTCCATTTTGATTTCCTTTCCGAAGAATATAGTGATTGCTTCCACGTCAATCGGGGTAGAGATCACTAATATGATATCCCCTACATGTAGAATTGTTTCGGAATTGACCAATTCGGTTTCTCCACCCTCGCGGTGTTTGATGCGGGAAATGACAAACTTACGGTTCAGTAACGGGAGGAGTTCTTTAATCCTGATGCCGTCTACCGATTCGTTTCTCACTTCAATGGAGATAGGGCGTACGGTAAGTTCCTGGAGATGTCCCAGACCGACTTCTGCTTCTTTTTCTTCTTGAGCAGTATTGATGCGAAGGAGATATTTCAAAGCAAGCAGGGAAAGGATGATACCTACTACACCCAGCGGATAGCTGACTGCATATCCTAAAGCAATTTCGGGAGCATCTATGCCATTCAAATCACTGTTGGCCTGTTGTGCGGCTCCCAGTCCCGGAGTATTGGTGACGGCTCCGGACAAAATACCTACCATTGTGGTAATCGGAGTTCCGGTGGTGAAGTGCAGGATAATAGTAATGGTTACTCCTAATACTACTACGAGCATAGCTAGCATATTCAGGGTAAAGCCCCCCTTTTTGAATGCTGAAAAAAAGCCGGGTCCTACCTGCAAACCAATTGAGTAAACAAACAGAATCAATCCGAATTCTTTTAGAAAGTGGAGCAGGTGTTCGTCCAGATTCATGTTGAAATGGCCGAATACGATTCCGACAAAGAGTATCCAGGTAACTCCCAGAGATACTCCCCGCACTTTGATTTTTGCAAGGATGATTCCAAACGCTATGGTTAGTGACAGAATCAGTACGGAGTGTGCCACTCCGCCGCCCCAAAGATTGGGGTAACCTTCAAATAAATTTCTTAGAACTTCCATTGTGATTATTATATGATGATATTTAGTTTAGCTAAAAGTAACCCCGGAGAAATCACTTCTGCGGGGATACGCACACATTGAGCATGACGGTCTAATGCCGTCCTTTTGATATTTTAGCTAGAGAGAATTTATCCTCCTTCAATCATTTCCGATGTCATGACTACTCGATTCTTTTTTTACAGTCTGCCGTTTTCCTATCCCACGAGTAAAAACAACTATAAAGGTATGAATGGCAGGTCTTCTGACTGACTCCCTTCCTGATGCCTTCCCGACCTTGACTATCGATACCTGGTCAGTGGTAAAAGTAAATATCAAGAAGTTGAATGGAGTTTCACAGCAGCGGGACTGTCCGGGATTTACACCCGATTCCCTTTTAATTCAGATAGTTGATATGGCTATCTGAAACCAATTCGGGGCAAAGATAGCGAATTTATATAGGAACCCAAATGAATGCTACCTATTTATTTTATACACAGTCTGATTCTTGTCGGATATCTGTTTGTTTATTTGATGCGTACTCTCATCTCCTGCACATCAAACGTGACGGATTCATTTCGGAAAAGTCTTTCTATATGTCCGCTAGCCACCATTTCCGGAGTAGGCAGCGTGTACATCTGCGGATTATCTATGAGCATGATGGAGTCGCAAAGCGATAAGGCGATGTCGAGGTCATGAGTGGAGAATAAGACACATTTTTTTTCTTCCTGTGCCAGTTTCTTTAAAAGCAAACAGAGCTCGTAGCGGTTAGGTAAGTCCAGGAAGGCGGTCGGTTCATCAAGCAGGATGACGGGAGTATCCTGTGCAAGAGCACGGGCAATCATGATTCGCTGACATTCGCCATCGGACATTTTATCCATTGTCTTTTCTGCATAACCGGACATACCGACTAGCTGCATAGCGTCATCCACCCGCTTTTGGTCTTCCGGTTGCAGTTGGCCGATCCAGTTGGTATAGGGAGCACGCCCTAAGGCTACTACATCTTTACAGCGGAGATTAGCGATACGTACTTTATCGGTGGTGACAAAGCTTATATTCCGGGCTAATTTTTCCGGTTTCAATGATGCTATGTTTTTTCCTTGCAGAGTAATCTCTCCTGATTGAGGCTTTTCCAGCCCCATCATAGCACGGAGCAGGGTGCTCTTTCCCGTTCCGTTACGTCCTAACAGGGCAACGAGTTGTCCGCCTGTGATTCGGGCATTTACCGTTTCCAACAGCGTGCGCTGTCCATATCCTAATGTCAGTTCTTTAAGTTCTATCATTTGAATCTACGCAAGTTTTTAGCAATTACCCATAAAATAACCGGAACACCTAGTAAGGCGGTGATGCAGTTAACCGGAAGTAGGAACTTCTTGGCGATGATGTCGCAGAGAAGCATGCTGATAAGCCCTGTCAGCATGGTGCCGGGGACCAGTATCCGGTGGTCGGCATTGTTGAATAGCAGTCGTGTGACATGCGGTACTGCCAGGCCGATAAATCCTACCGGACCACAGAAAGCGGTGACCGTTCCTGTCAGCAGTGCGGTAGAAACGAAGATGAACGTGCGTGAACGTTTAATGTTCATTCCCATCGTTCGTGCATAATTTTCACCGAGCAGTAACAGGTTCAGCGATTTGATACAGGCTACGGAAATTAGTAAACCGATACATAACATCGGTATCATAATTCCCAGTTGGGTGACTGTGATGTGGCTAAGAGATCCCATTGACCAGAGTGTGAACATTTTCAGTTGTTCGGCAGAACTTAGGTATTGGAGTATCTGAATGATAGCGCCTGCTACGTAGCCTATCATAACTCCCATAATCAATACACCGAGAATGTTTTTTACTTTCCGGCTGATAATGGCTACTCCCAATAAGATTACGGCAGTTCCTACCCAGCCCGAGCCAACGATACCCAGCGACTGAAGAATTGGAAACTCCGCCCATCCAAGTAATGGAGCACCTAGTATGAACAGAGCTACGCCCAGTCCTGCACCGGAACTTACTCCCAACAGGTAAGGGTCTGCTAATGGATTCTGGAATACTGTTTGCATCTGTAAACCGCTAACGGAGAGTGCTATTCCTATTAAAGCCGCTACCACTACCCGTATGAAACGGATAGAAAGGAGAATATTCCGTGTCATTTCGTCACATTCGCCTCCGGTGAGTACAGCCCATACCTTGGTGATAGGAATATATGTATCTCCCGTTGCCATGTCTATCAGTAATAACAGTATGGCAACTATACCCAGTGTAATGAATAAAAAGGGAGTGCGTTTATCAGGCTGTTTCATTCCAGATGTCTGTAATAGTAAAGTGAATCGGATACGAGTTCGGGGTGAAAGATATGAATCAGGTCACGCAATACGACGTCGGGACGTACCACTGCAGATTCCCAGTAGTCATTACCTCCTGTCGGTGTTGTTCGTAAATTATTGTTGTAAACAGTTTTTTCGCGTACAGCTTTGGCGTCTACAAATTTAGGATTGACCGTCTTTAGTTCATCCAACGTAGAAGCCATGCCTACATTAATCCAGTAGTCGGCCTTTTGTATCAGTTTGTAAGCTGTTTCCAGTCCGATGGGAGTGGAACTGTTAGACTTGTTTTCTTGGTAGATGTAATCCGCACCCGCATCAGTTACCAATTGTGCCATGTAACTTTGTGTGGAAGGCATCACCCAACTGTCGTTCCACGGGGTATTGAGCATAACGGTAGGACGTTGTTCTACCGATTCGGTGAGCGCTTTCAAAACTTGATAACGTTTAGGGATTTCACGGAATATTTCGATGCCTTTTTCCCTGCTGTCTGTTAATTCGGCAAGAGCTACCAGCCATTCGGCTTTACCAAGCGGCGATTCCTCCAAATATTCTCCTACATACATATAAGGTATATACAGTTCTTTCAGTTTGTCTGTTACGGCAGTTTGCGCATCTCCGATACCGTATAACAGGACAACATCCGGTTTCAGTCCCAATAATAACTCATAATTCATTTCGGGGCCCATGTCCTTGATAGAATTTTTATGTGCGAGAATATATGGATTGGATACATAGTCGATGCCCGATACTCCGACAATTTTGTCCACTTGACCTAGAGCGTCGAACATGGCGATGTAGGAAGAAGCCATACATACGATACGTTTTGCTCCGGCAGGAATCGTAGGACCGGTAAATCCGGCAGGCGCTTGTTCACCGTTGCGGGAAATGAAATAAGACATTTTCACGTCCTTGGCTCCCTGCCATGGGTTGGAAACCTGAATAAGTGTGCTGGCGGTATTGTCCGCACCCAGAATCTTGAATCCGGTTGCGTATTCAGGTGTATAGACATCCTGTTTGAAAGCCTCGAGAGAAGTCTTCTTGTTGGATATACAACTAGCCAGGAAGAGAAGACATAGCCATGTGAGGATTGAAATAGGAGATTTCATCTTTATTCGTGTATCTTTTAAATGAATAAATAATTTTCGGTGTCTGAAGATTGACATTGCGGGGCAAAGATAAGTATCTTTGGAGATATTCTTTCTTTTTTTATTGCATTTTCTCCGAAATCATTCCTATTTATGTATCTTTGCAAGGTGAATTTTGGTGTCACTTTTCCGATGCTACGGAAAGAGTGGTGAAAAGGGAATCAGGTGAAAATCCTGAACAGACCCGCTGCTGTAAGCTCCGCTGAAGTTTTCCTGCAATACTCAAATCCACTGTCTCGATCATGAAGAGGCGGGAAGGGCGTCAGGAAAATGGAGTAAGTCAGAAGACCTGCCAGAATGAAGTTTTCGATACTTTCCGGGAGTAAGGTTCGAAAAATACTTGAATAATCTGAAGATTAATCTTATAGATAAAATATGAGCAGATATAATAGTATGCGGCTGAAAGGAAAATGCTGGCCGGTTGTTTGCCTTTTGTTATTTCTCGTTTCTTGTGGACAGAAAAGTAAAAACAATACGCAGGCAGTCGGAGTGGCGGTTAGCACCTCTGATTCCTCCCGGATCATTCTTCCGGAATATGCTGAAGGTTTCGAAGTGCAATATGTAGAGGGAGGGTGTCTGGTGACCATTCAGGACCCGCAGAAAGAAAAGGGTAAAGGGGAAATTTATCAGTATGCGTTTGTCAGGGATAAGGAAGCCTTTGCGAAAAATAAAGTATCCACTGATTATGTAGTGCAGTCCGTTCCGATTAAGAATATCATTTGTATGACTTCGTTGCAACTATCCAATTTTATAAAACTGGATGAGTTGGATCATGTGGTAGGTATCACAAGTACCCGCCATTTGTTTAATGAGGAAGTAAAACGCCGGTTGAAAGAGAAGAAAATTCGTAAGATAGGGATAGAGGGGAACTTTGATAATGAAGTCATTATCTCCATGAATCCCGATCTGATTCTGATTTCTCCTTTCAAACGGGGAGGATATGACGCATTGAAAGAGGTAGGTATTCCTTTGATTCCGCATTTGGGATATAAAGAGAATTCTCCCCTCGGGCAGGCAGAATGGATTAAGTTTATCGGTCTGCTGATTGGAGAAGAGGAGAAAGCAAATGTAATCTTTGATTCGATTAAGGCTGAATATAATACATTGAAGCAGCTGACGGCAAAGATTGAGAAAAAGCCGGTTGTTTTTAGTGGTGAGCTGCGTGGCGGCAACTGGTACGCCGTAGGAGGACGTAATTTCCTCGCACAACTTTTTCGGGATGCCGGTGCAGATTATTTCCTAAAAGATGATCCGAATACAGGTGGAGTGACTTTAGACTTTGAGACTGTTTACAGTCGCGCGGAAAGTGCTGATTATTGGCGGATATTGAACAGCCATAACGGCACGTTCACTTACGACGCCTTGAAAGCACAGGATTCCCGGTATGCTGATTTCCGGGCATTCAAAGATAAAGGAGTGATTTATTGTAATCTCAAGGAGAAACCTTATTATGAGAATGTTCCCACTCATCCGGAAGTGCTGCTGAAAGATTTGATTAAAGTATTTCATCCGGAACTGCTACCGGAGTATACTCCTGTTTTTTATGAGCTTTTAAAATGAGAAGGGTATGAAAACTCCTGTCTGGTTGTTGATGCTTCTGTTGGTTGGATTGATTTTTTTTCTTTTCTTCCTGAATCTCGTATTGGGTTCTGTATCTATACCGTTTCGTGCTGTATGGGATATTTGCCTGTGGGGAGATCATGAGAACCACATCTGGACGAATATTATCTGGAAATCGAGAATGCCCCAGGCAGTCACTGCGTTGGTTGCCGGAGCAGGGTTGTCCGTCAGCGGATTGCAGATGCAGACAGTTTTCAGAAACCCGTTGGCAGGGCCTTCAGTGTTAGGGATTAGTTCCGGAGCAAGTATGGGAGTGGCTTTTGTCGTTTTATTGTCAGGCAGTCTCGGGGGAGTGGCGTTGAGCAGTCTGGGGCTGATTGGTGAATTGGCGCTGACGGTTGCCGCTATTGCAGGAGCATTGTCTATCATGGCGCTTATTGCTTTCGCCTCACAGAAAGTAAAAGGAAACGTGACTCTGTTGATTATCGGTGTGATGATTGGTTATGTAGCCAATGCCGTGATTGGAGTATTGAAGTTTTTCAGCGTCGAAGAAGATATTCGCGCGTATGTCATTTGGGGATTAGGAAGCTTTTCCCGTATTTCCGGTGACCAGTTATTCCCATTCCTTTGTACAATGGCTGTACTTCTTCCACTCTCTTTTCTGTTGATTAAGACATTGAATCTGTTGTTGCTTGGAGACAGTTATGCGCGAAATCTGGGCTTGAATATCAAACGTGCCCGTTTGTTGGTAATCTCCTGTTCCGGAGCTTTGGTGGCGATTGTAACGGCTTATTGTGGCCCGATTGTTTTTCTGGGACTGGCTGTTCCGCATCTTTGCCGTGCTTTGTTCCGTACTTCCGACCATCGGATATTGATGCCTTCTTCTTTACTGGTAGGGGCGGCAATGGCGTTATTGTGTAATCTGATAGCCCGTATGCCGGGATTTGAAGGTGCTTTGCCGGTCAACTCCGTCACAGCTTTGGTCGGTGCACCGGTGGTAGTGTCGGTGTTGTTCCGTAAGCGTAAGGGAGAGGTAAATGAATGATAATCAGAACAGGGAGAAACTTAACATGCAAGAGCAAGAAACCATAACTATCAGGAACCTGGCCACAGGCTATAAAGGAAAGCATAAAACGCATATCGTAGCCCGTGATATAAATGCCAGTATTTATGCTGGCGAACTCACTTGTCTGCTTGGAGCCAATGGAGCGGGGAAGTCCACTTTGTTGCATACACTGTCCGGTTTCCTACCGAAATTGTCGGGAGAGATCCGGATCATGAATAAAGAGGTTGAGAAATATTCCGATGCGGATATGTCGAAAGTCATCAGTGTGGTGCTGACAGAAAAGTGCGACTTGCGTAATATGACGGTGGAAGAGATGGTAGCGTTAGGAAGAAGTCCTTATACTGGTTTTTGGGGAGTGTTGAAGAAAGGAGATAAAGAAATTGTTTCCCGTGCGATAGCCGGTGTAGGGATAGAGGTGCTAACCGGTCGGATGATGCATACGTTGAGTGACGGAGAAAAACAAAAGGTGATGATTGCCAAAGCGTTGGCGCAGGAAACACCTGTGATTTTTCTGGATGAACCGACTGCTTTCCTTGATTTTCCAAGTAAAGTGGAGATGATGCAACTGTTGCATCGGTTGTCCCGCGATACGGGGAAAACTATTTTCATGAGTACCCATGATTTGGAACTGGCTTTACAGATTGCCGATAAAGTCTGGATGATGGATAAAGAAAACGGTGTGACTATCGGAACTCCTGAAGACTTGTCACTGAATGGTACATTGAGTAACTTCTTTTCCCGTAAAGGAATCATGTTCGACCAAAATACGGGATTGTTTAAAATCAACAATGAATATTCTGTAAAGATGCATCTTGAAGGGCATGGTCAAAAATATGCGATGGTCAGGAAAGCTCTTTTGCGAAATGGAATTCTGGCAGGGCGTGAGATTGAATCTGATGTTTACATAGAAACAGGTAATCTTCAGACGGAAGGATTTTTGCTGCATTTGCCGGAGAATGAAGTTCGAAAAGCGGAAGACATTGAGGTATTGCTCAAGTTGGTGTCCGGTTATCTAGTGAATAGCAGATATAGTTGATTCAAAAAATCCTCAAAACTGTATGGAAATGAGCCGAAATATAATCTCTTAACACTCTACTACAGAATTAAAAAGTAAAAAATTGCTGTCACCTGTCACATGTTTGTATTTAAACATCTGACAGTGAATGAGTAGTGGTGTGACGGCAGCATGTGACAGCACAGTGACAGTACTTTTGCTGTCACCTCTTCTCCTTCTTTTAGAAGCAAGTTCCAAGCAAGTTTCCTTTGTTTGAAACTAAAGTTTCAACAAAGAGAAACTAGAGTTTCCAGCCTTGAAACTGATGGTTTCAAGCAATTGGAACTAGAGTTTCAAGCTTATGGAACTAAAGTTCCATCCCATGAAACCAATGGTTTGAAGGTATGAAACGAATGTTTTCCTATGACTAAAAAATATGAAGCTATACAGGTTGTGATTTTCAGGAAAGAGAAAAGGAAGAGAAGAAAGAATCGTGGGAGAACATGTGACAGCAAAAGTACTGTCACTGTGCTGTCACATGCTGCCGTCACACCACTACTCATTCATTGTCAGATGTTTAAATACAAACATGTGACAGGTGACAGCAAATTTTCACTTTTTAATTCTCTAGTAGATGCTCGTTGGGATTATATTTCAACTTATTTTTTATGACTTGACTTATTTCAAAACCGTATAGAAATAAACCTGTCAATAATAGATTTAGAATAGGGTAGAGTGAAATTGATATGAAATCTCCCCAGTCTCATTGATTAATAAAATGGCGAGCTCTCCTTTGGGAAAAAGTGGTGTACAGTGTATATGACATAGTTGTACCAACTTGTTGAACAAAATTTCTTTATCTTTCTTGTTTGGTATTCCCCATAGTTCGCGGGCAAGCGTCATTTGTTCGATCAATGCTAAAGTCTCATCTGAACAGCTGCACTGAATAGCTATTTCTTTTAAAAAGTCTTTGTTCATTACCACTTTCTTGCTGTGAGTATCCAAGTGTCCTTCTGCCAGTTTTACCGCTTTTCCTATCATAATCCCCATGCTTACCTTTTGAAAACCAGTCTCTGCTGCTATTTTTAATGTCTCTCCGATAAAGTTCCCGTAATGCACAAAAGCCTGTGGAGGGAGATTCGGATAGAGGCTCCGGACAAATTTCTCACTTTTGGCTCCGGAATTGATAACCAATCGTTCCGCATTAACTGCATAGGCCACTTCCACTTCCTTGCGTATGGCATCGACGAATGCTTCCGAAGAAAAAGGTTTCACAATACCCGAAGTTCCGATAATGGAGATCCCTCCAATAATTCCCAATTTCGGGTTGAATGTTTTCAGTGCCAGTGCTTCCCCTTCGGGAACGCTGATAGTTACGTCCAGCCCTCCTCCATAAAGTAAGGATAGCTCATTGACGATCATTTTCCGGGGAGTCGAATTGATGGCAGGTTCACCGACGGTTAATCCCAATCCGAGAAGTGTGACTTTTCCCACCCCTTTTCCTTGCAGGAAATGTATGCCGGGAGAATCGGAAAAAGATACAGTGGCTACAATCTGATGTCCGTGGGTAACGTCCGGGTCATCTCCGGCATCTTTGATGACACTGGCAGTAGCGGTATTCTCATCCGTTTTTTCTACCTTATATATAGGTAGGACGACCTTTTCTCCATCCGGTAATGTCACTTCCGTTTTTTCTTCAAAACATTCTTCTGTCAATGCAAGTAAAGCGGCTTTGGCTGCGGCTGTTGCGCAGGTTCCAGTAGTGAATCCACTTCTTAGGGCATAAAATCCCGGTACATTTAGTTCAACAGCCCGTCTCAATCCGTATTTCCCATTTACTGTAATAAAACCCTCGGGCAGGGGAGGACGGCGGACCACATAAATTTTGATTCCGTTTTTCAGAGCAGCTTCTATTTTTTCGATGAAGCCTCCCGAACTGCCGCTTTCTTTTGTGATAATCGCTTGCGGGGAAAGTTGCTTAAAAAGGAGTGATTCATCTTCTTCGGGTTGATAGAAAATCAGTTTTTCTTTGGGGAATCCTGCCTTTATGGCAATATCTACGGATTCCGACCGTTCCAGAACCCGAAAGATACAGTCATGCTCTTTCCAGAAACCTTGTAGCTTGGTAATAGTTTGAGTGCCGGTAAGAGCCAGTAGTTTCTCTATACCGTCCTGTTTCATACGGGCGACGGCGCCTTCGAAGTCATCACACCAAATGATTTCCTCCGATAATTCCGGATAGATACGCTCCAGGCGCACTACCTTG
The DNA here is from genome assembly GCF_015667765.1 of Bacteroides sp. 1001302B_160321_D4. Taxonomy (NCBI): domain Bacteria; kingdom Pseudomonadati; phylum Bacteroidota; class Bacteroidia; order Bacteroidales; family Bacteroidaceae; genus Bacteroides; species Bacteroides sp. 1001302B_160321_D4. Next base: position 36,889 of record NZ_JADPLO010000011.1, read on the forward strand.
ATCGTTAATTCTTTTGCCGCGAGGAAGATATTCTGGTGGAGTTGTTGCGCAAATGGATGGGCGGCATCTATTATTAATCGGATGTCGTGTTCACGGCAGAAAGAAATGATTTTTTCTGAATCCATGTTGCCGGTCAGTCGCGTCATATTTCTGCACGTGACTTCCTGAAGGGTGCCACGTGTGGAATAATAAAAGGGTTGTCCTGCTTCATCGAGGGTTTCAGCGGCAGTGCGTCCCTCCGTCGTTCCTCCGAAAATCAGTATCATGGGCGGAAAAGATGTTTGAATTCATCAGCATATAGTCTGGATAATCCCTCCCGGTGGTCGATGGCATTACCGACTACAAGCAGGGTAGTAAGAGTCAGATGGTTGTCACGGACAATTTGAGCAAGATCTTTCAGCTTGCCGCGATATATCTTTTCTTCTTTCCAAGTGAGTTTGTAGCAGGCAGCTACGGGCGTTTCGGGAGAGTAGGCTTGCAAGAGTTCTTCCTGTACCTGCTCCACAATAGCAGCACTTAGATAGATGCACATCGTGCTTTGCGAGCGCGCCAGCAAATGAAGTTTTTCTTTCTCGGGCATCGGTGTCCGACCCTCTCCACGTGTGAGGATAATGCTTTGCACTTCTTCAGGAATGGTGAACTGTGATTTGAGGGCGGCTGCTGCGGCCTGAAAAGAAGAAATGCCGGGAGTGATGTGATACCTCATTCCGTATTGGTCGAAGAATGCCATCTGTTCGGCAATAGCTCCGTAAATACACGGGTCACCTGTGTGGAGACGTACCACAAACAATCCCTTGTCATAGAAAGACTTCATGAGGGTGAATTGTTCCTCCAATGTCATGTCTGCCGAACTTCTAACGGTAGCGCCCGGTTTGGCGTAATACGTCAGTTCGCGGGGCACCAGACTGCCGGCATAAAGAATGAGGTCTGCCTTTTCCAGCATTCTCTTGCCTCTTACAGAAATCAATTCCGGGTCGCCCGGACCGGCCCCCACAATCTCGATATGCCCGTTGTTGCGGTCACTATCAGCAGAAAGTGCTACGGCAAAGGTGAAATTATTTCCTTCGGATAGTATTCTTTTTTGCTTTTCCATCAACAATCTGCCGTAATCGGAGGCACGGATAGCAGAACTTTCGGCCACCCCATCAACGCCTGTCACTTCTTTCACTTTTTCGGAGGGATTCGGAACGCTGATATCTGCCAGTTCTTCGGCTTTATAAATATGTAGTTCACTGTTTGAGAACTGCGTATGTAATTCTGCAATCAACGGTTCGTCTTTTTTCAGTTCAATCGTTGAAATGCTTTTCACTGCAAGTGGAGAAAGATGGTGTCGCAATAATTCATCTTTCATATAAATGCAGACTCCTTGTGGAGAACATTCTTTTTTGCAGCCTACCCCGATATGAAGCACGGGCGGATAGAACTGCAGTGTCGGGATAGGAGCGTCATATTCCCACGGACCAACAGTGATGAGTAATTGGTATTCCGCCAGCGGTATTTCTTCCAATCTATAATAGATATCTGTATGTTCCGGACAACTCTGTTCAAGTTCGGCCGTTCCTTTATCCTTGACACTAAGCAGCAGGGCTGTCTTGTGTTTATTCACAAACTGAAAAATAGCCTGATTCATGGAAGCCGGTGTTGCCGAAGTTCTCCATCCGTAACGGGAGGTAAACGTGTCCAGCGCCCACAACTGTTGATTATCACTTTGGGTGGTGACGATGGCTTCCCCTCCGGTGATTCCCGCAACGATTCGTGTCAGTTCATTGCCGCCTCCGATATGTCCGGACAGTACGGAGATAACGAAACGTCCGGTACTGTCAACGTTAATCACTGCCGGATCGGTATATTTGTTCCGGATGCAGGAAGCAATACTTCTCACACAGATGCCGAGTGCACCGATAAAAACGATTGCTTTAAAATCGGAAAAATGTTCTTTCATAAATCCGCTGTACGAGGTGATTGTTTCGCATCCCTCTGCTTCTCCTTTGAGGTATATGGCGGATTTTGCTAACTCTCTGCTTATATTCCTGGCTATGGGCAGACTTGACTCGGAGATTAAAATAATTGCTGTCTGAACGCTCTTTTCCATCCTGAAAATAATTAATTGAGGTAATGTTGCAAAAGTACAATAATAATCAGTTTCTTTTCTTGAGAGGTAGTGTAAATTTCGTGTTACTAAAAATATTTTTAGATATGTTATGAGATACAAATTAAATGTAGTAATTTTGCAGCACTTTAGGTGATGTTTTCAATCGTCCGATTGAACATAAAAGGGAATCCGGTGTGAATCCGGAGCAGTGCCCGCTACTGTAACATCCATCTATTGAAAGTTTTACTACTGCCACTGTGCCGGATGCACGGGAAGGCGAACTTTCAGGATGAAGTCAGGAAACCTGCCTAAGGAAGAAACAATAGTTAACTTGTTCTCGGGGCTAAGAACATAAACTATAGAAATTTAAGCATAATCACAAAATGTTGAAAAAACTTATTTTGACCACCATGTTGGTCGGTGTATGTTGTGTTGTGTCCGCTCAGGTTACAATCAAGGGGCGTGTGTTGAATTCTGAAACCGGAGAGCCTGTTGTCGGAGCGAATATTCGGGTGGACCATAGTCTGCAGGGGGGAACTACGAATGCAAAAGGAGAGTTTATAATCAAGGGATTGCCTGATGGCAAACAAACCCTGCAAGTATCACATCTCAATTATGAACCGCAACGGTATTCCACTTCAAAGAGTGTAAATGACGTCGTGATACGCATGACGGAAAGTCATAACAATTTAAACCAGGTGGTAGTGACCGGAACCGGAACACATCGCCGGATGGTGGATAGTCCCATCCCGGTAAATGTATTGACTGCCAAAGATATCAAGGAGGCCAATGTTACGAATCTTGAGGAGGCTCTTACCAAACTCACTTCTAACTTTTCTTTCTCTACCAGCGGTATGGGAACGGAAATGGTGCTTAATGGCTTGAATAGCGATTATATCCTTGTATTAGTGAACGGACGGAAACTGATTGGCGATGATGCGTTGATGCGCATCAACATGGCAAACGTGAAACGAATTGAAATACTGAACGGTTCGGCATCTGCGCTGTATGGTAGTGATGCCATTGGTGGAGTTATTAATATCATCACGGATGACAGCAAAAACAAGATTGACGCATCGAGCACTACCAAGGTGAGTGACCACGGACGTTTTTCGGAAGCTGTGAATCTGGATTTGAATGTTGGCAAACTTTCATCGTATACTTCTTACCAACGCCAACAGTCGGATGGCTGGAAACTTCATCCGATGACCGAAACGGTGAATAAAAAAGGGGAAGTGAAACTGGATCCTACCGATAAACAGGCTTTCACCGGTTATCATTCGAATACGGTCAACCAGAGTTTCTCTTATTCTCTGAATCATAAGACAACGCTGTATGCACAGGGTTCGTACTATAATTTCCTGAATGACCGTCCGGTAACGGAATATAAATATAATATGTATCATGAGAATTATACGTATGGTTTCGGTATGAAGTATATTGTGAATAAGAAAGCATATATCGATGCCGATTTCTATTCGGACAATTACAAGTCGGCTTATGACTATATTCAGGAAAGCGGTGACTTCAAGATTGGAGATAAGGAAACTCGTAAGAAACAATATTTTTACCGGGGAAATGTGAAGAGTATTATCAAGGTGAACAGCAAGAACAAACTGTCTGCCGGATTGGAATATCTGGATGAAAAGCTGGAAAGTGAATCGGACAATATCTCTAATAAGACGCTCTACACCATGGCTTTATATGCACAGGATGAGTGGACGATTGCCGAATCTCTGCAAGCAGTAGTGGGATTGCGTTACATTTATAATGAAACATTTGAAGATCATTTCACTCCGACAGCTTCTATTATGTATAGGGAGGGTGGTTTCCGTGGCCGATTGTCTTTTGCAACAGGTTTCCGCACGCCTACTCTTTCTGAAATTTACGCTACGGATCTGGCAAAGACTACCAATCGCTATACTATCGGAAATCTGGAACTGAAACCGGAAGAAAGCAAGAATTTCTCATTGAATCTGGAATATACTCATTCCCGTTTTTCTGTATCAGCAACGGCTTTTGTAAATAATGTGACGGATATGATTAATTACCGTACTTTGAGCGATGAAGAAGCTGCACAGTACGGTGATTATGATGAAGTGCGCCAGCGTGACAACATCGATAAAGTGAGAATCAAAGGGGTGAATGTAAATGCAAATGCTTACCTGGGACTTGGATTCAATCTGGGAGCCGGCTATACGCTGTTGGATGCAAGAAATCTGATAACGGACAAACCGATTGACAAAAGTGTCAAGTATGCAGGAAACGTAAATGCGCAATGGTCTAAGAACTGGGGATTGTATGGACTGAACATCAATATGGTTGGTCGCGGACAGGGAAAGAGATATTCCGAAACGTATGACTATGATTCATCCGGTTTTATGCTTTGGGATTTGAATACAGGACATACATTCAATCTGAAATATTTCATTCTGAATGCCGGTTTGGGTGTTGAGAACCTGTTCGACTGGGTAGACGACCGTCCCTGGAATACGAAGAAACCTTATTCGACCATTACACCGGGAAGAGCTTTCTATGCAAGCCTGACGATTCGTTTTAGAAAATAAGGATAAGAAATAATCGATAAGAGAGATGGAAGATTTGAAACCGGTATATATCGTTTCTTTAGGTCCGGGTGAAGCGGGGCTTATCTCTTTGATAGGAGGTGCTACACTATGTCGGGCAAATGCTATTTTTTGCCCGAAAACAAATGCGCGTTCCCGGTCTTCTGTTCTTCTGAAAGAATTGAAGATAAAGAAAGAATCTATCAGACGCTATACATTGCCGATGAGTAAGAAGCGTGAGATGGCTTATGAGGCTTACGATAAGGTTTTTGAAGAAATAGTCAGCCTGTATTCGGAAGGTTTATGTGTGGCGATAGTGGCTGAAGGAGATGCAGGTTTTTATTCTTCTACCAGTTATTTGGTCGGAAGGCTCAAAAAAGCGGGGATACCTATCAAGCAGATTGCCGGTGTTCCGGCGTTTATTGCAGCGGCGGCTTCCATCGGTCTTTCCATTGTGGAACAAGAAGAACGGTTGACGGTGTGTCCGGGAAAAGTGGACAGGGAACTGTTCAGCCGGATTGCTTCCGGTAGTGAAGTGGCGGTAGTGATGAAACTATCGCAGTGTGAGGAGGAAGTGAAGCATTTTATAAGTTTGGAGGAAGGACTTGTCTGTCATTATTTCGAGAATGTGGGAGCGGACGGGGAATTTTATACGTGTGATAAGAAAGATATATTGGCAAGGGAATTTCCTTATTTCTCTTTAATGATAATAAAAGGTAGATGAAACGAATGAGACAAATATGGTTAACAGGACTTGTTTTGTTGTCTTTATCCGCAGAGGTAAGTGCACAGAGCAATGTCGCCATGCAGGATTCGATTCCTGAAATAGTGGTGACAGGTACGGGAACGGAACACTATCTGAAAGATGCACCTGTGCAGACGGAAGTGATTAGCCGCAAAATGCTGGATAGTTATGCAGGGGCTACCTTGGAAGATATTTTGAGCGGACTGTGTGCTTCTTTTGATTTTAGTGCTGGTGATATGGGAGCCAATATGCAATTGGGAGGACTCGGCAATGGTTATATATTAATCCTTGTTGATGGCAAGAAGATGCATGGTGATGTAGGCGGACAGAATAATCTGGGCTTGATCGATCCGGCTCGTATTGAACGTATTGAAATCGTGAAAGGAGCTGCTTCGGCACTTTACGGAAGTGATGCTATTGCAGGAGTGGTGAATATTATATTAAAGAAACACCGCGAAAATATTTTGATAGAAAATACAAGTCGCGGCGGATCGTATGGAGAATTCCGGCAGTCGAATACCGTACAGTTCAAGGTTGGTAAATTTACTTCTTCCACTAATTTCCAACTGAAGCATTCAGACGGATGGCAGAATACAACTTATGAAGATCCGAACCGTTATGAATATCCTATAACCAATTCCATCAATAAGACTGTAAATCGCTATACGGACTGGCAAGTGGCACAGCGTTTCGATTATCAGGCTACAAAGGATTTGAGCCTTTACGCTGACGGTAGCTTTTATCGCAAACGGATATATCGTCCTTGCGGAGTGCCTGACTATAAGACTTATGATTTCCTTTATCGTAACTCTTCTGTTGCGACAGGAGGTAAGTTGAAGCTGAAAAATAGCAATAGCATTATGCTGGACGTCAACTATGATAGTCATGCTTATTATTATATGTACACTCGCGAGACTTGGGATAAGGAGTATGATGATAGTGGCAAGGAGATCAGTTTTCCATATTTCCCTGGTGATAAAGGATTGCAAAGCGATCAAAGCCGCTTGTTATTGCAGTTGAAAGGTATATTCAATCTGCCATACTTCAATCGTTTGAGTGTGGGTACTGATACGGAAATCAATTGGCTGGATGCTCCCCGTCGACTGGATGAAAAAGATCAGGTATCCGATTATACGACCTCTTTCTATGCGCAGGATGAATGGACGCCTATTGAACGGTTGAATATCACAGCGGGAGGGAGACTGACAGTGAATCAGAACTTTGGTGTGCGCATCACTCCGAAAGTATCGGCACTTTATAAGTTAGGAGCTTTTAATCTGCGTGCTACCTATTCGGAAGGATTCAAGACACCGACACTGAAAGAATTGCATTACCGTTATATCCGTCAGATGTCAATAATCTCATTGAATCTGGGAAATACGGAGTTGGATCCACAGACCAGCCGTTATGTTTCCGGTGGACTGGAATATAATGGAACTCGTTTCAGTATCAATGTCACGGGATATTGTAACTGGGTAGATAATATGATAACTCTAGTCACTATTCCTCTTTCGCAGGCTCCGGGTGATCTGGTTGTTACCTATGATCCTGCCCGTGTACGCCAGTATCAGAACATGGATGATGCCCGTACTTATGGGGTGGATGTGAATGCCAAATGGACACCGGTCCAATCACTGACTCTGACAGGAGGTTATAGCTATCTGGATACTGAAGCGAACCAATATGATGAAGAAGATCAAGTAATGAAACATGTCATTATTGATGGTATGGCTCATCATCGTGCTACTGTGAGTGCCATCTGGACGCATGCGTGGAGACGGAGTAACTATCGTCTTGGCATTGGAGTTTATGGACGTATTCAGAGTAAACGTTATTATCAGGATGATGGAAATGGCAAGGCTTATAATCTTTGGAGGCTGAATACCCGTCACCAATTCAAATTGGGCAAACGATGGAATGCCGAGGTGAATGCGGGAATCGATAATATCTTCAATTATTATGAGACAACGTATCACAGCCTGAATTATGGTACAACTACAGCGGGACGAACTTTCTATGGTTCGTTGATGATACAATTCGGACAAAAAAAGACAAAAAATACATGATGTTTAACCCTTTAAAATTTTAAAGACATGAAACAGTTTAGATTTATGATGATGACAGCTTTAGTAGCTGTAATGTCCCTTTCGGCAGTATCTTGCTCCGACGACGATGATGATGTGGCAAAATCCAACCACGATAAGAAGATGGAAGCAGTAACTGCCGAAGTACAAGCCAACAAAAAGCATGATACAGCCTTGCTGCTAGTGACTTTTGGTAGTACGTGGGATGCGCCTCAAACGACTTTCAATAATATGAAAGCGCAGTTTGCTAGTAAGTTCCCTAACATGGATATTTATTTTTCTTTCACTTCGGAGATTTGTATGACCCGTTGCGCGGCAAAAGGTTGGAATTATTATGCACCTTCTTTCTATTTGGAAGCTATTGGTCTGGCAGGATATAAGACGGTTTGCGTGCAATCTCTTCATGTTATTCCCGGCGAAGAATTCCTTCGGGTACAGAATGTCGTGAAAGATTTCCATAATGATGGTGAGCACCCGGAATTTGCCAACGTGAAAGTATATTTGGGTGGTCCGTTGTTGGAAACAGAGGAAGATGTAACCAATGTAGCAAAGATTCTGCATGAAACTTATAAAAGTAAAGTGGAGTCGAATAATATTGTGACTTTCATGGGACATGGAAATCCCGAAAATTATAACTACGGGAATGGTAACTCTCGCTACACGATGATGGAAGCAGAGTTGCAGAAACTTAATTCTAATTATTTTGTGGCTACTGTAGATATGGAAGATAATTATATAGACGATATGATTTCCCGTATGCAGGCAGCTAACAAGAAATCAGGTAATGTGATCTGTCATCCGTTGATGTCTATTGCAGGCGATCATGCTAATAATGATATGAAGGGTGGTGTTGGTGCCACGGCTGAAGAAGGAAGTTGGCGCTATGAATTGGCAAAAGCCGGATATACTTGCCCGTTGGCTAACTGTGATATCAAAGGATTAGGTGATTATTCCAAGATTGTAAGCGTATGGGTTAGCCATATTGAGAAGAAGGTCGCTGATAATGATGCAATGTATGATCCGGATGCGGAAGAAGAATAATTGGTTGATTAGTTGAGTGTGAAATAATCATACTGCTAATAAACAAAATAAAGCCAACCAAAATGGCCGTATTTGCTATAAATAAAACGGGATCATTTTAGTTGGCTTTTTATATAGTCAGGATATTCTGTGATTTTTTATTCAGAACTATCTGATTACATTTTATCTTGTTTAAGTTTTTATCTTTACCTTTGTTTCAGGTATAATCCTGAAGATGTATGAAAGAAAATAAGATCATAGTAGCAGGTATCGGTCCCGGTAGCCCGGAAGATATTACTCCAGCTGTCGTTAATGCCTTGAAAGAGTCAGATGTAGTGATTGGATATAAGTATTATTTTCAGTTTATTACCTCCTGGCTGTCGGAACAGACAGAATGCATAGATACCGGAATGAAGCGGGAGAAAGCCCGTGCAGAATTGGCTTTTGAATATGCTGAACAGGGAAAAACTGTTTGTGTCATCAGTTCCGGTGATGCGGGAATCTATGGGATGGCTCCGTTGATTTATGAAATGAAACGGGAACGGGGGAGTGAGGTCGAGATCCTCGTGCTGCCCGGTATCAGTGCTTTCCAGAAAGCTGCGTCATTGCTGGGTGCTCCCATCGGTCATGATTTTTGCATTATCTCTCTGTCCGACTTGATGACTTCCTGGGAAATCATAGAAAAAAGAATCACTGCCGCTGCTACTGCCGACTTTGTAACAGCCATTTACAACCCTAAGAGTGAGGGACGTTACTGGCAGCTTTATCGTCTGAAAGAAATCTTTCAGGAATCCCGTTCACCGGAAACGCCCGTAGGTTATGTCCGTCAGGCAGGTCGGGAAGAAGAAACGGTGGTAGTGACCACCTTACAGGATTTCGATCCGGAAGAAGTGGATATGTTTACAGTAATACTGATTGGCAATTCACAAACTTATCAATTTCAGAACCGGATGGTAACTCCTCGCGGATATTATCGCGAACAGGAAAAGGGGGAAGTCGGAAAAGGACAGGAAATTATGATGAACTCTTTCCGGAAGATAGAGGAAGAGATGCAGAATAAAGAGATCGACCTTGACCGTAAGTGGGCTTTATTTCATGCCATACATACCACAGCGGATTTTGAAATGGAGAAGCTGGTATATACGGATAAGGAGGTTGTAAAGAACTTGTATGAACAGATTGCTTCCGGACGGATTAAGACGATTATCACAGATGTCACGATGGTAGCTGCCGGCATACGGAAAGGTGCTTTACAGCGTTTAGGGGTGGAAGTGAAATGTTATCTCTCCGACGAACGTGCAGTGGAACAGTCGAAGAAACGGGGAACTACCCGCTCACAGGAAGCTATTCGCCTGGCTGTAGAAAAACATCCGGATGCTCTTTTTGTATTTGGTAATGCACCTACGGCATTAATAGAACTGTGCGATCTGATTCGAAAAGGAAAAGCACACCCGTCCGGGGTTATTGCCGCTCCCGTAGGATTCGTGCATGTGAAAGAGTCGAAATACATGATAAAGACATTCACGGAAGTACCGAAGATTATTGTTCAGGGCAGACGGGGAGGAAGTAATCTTGCCGCTACATTGGTGAACGCGATTTTATGTTTTGATGATGCCCGGACACTGCGCCCCGGCAGAGATGTATAGAAGAGTATAGACATTTTATATGACAGAATGCAGGAATTTCATATCATAGGAATAACAGATAGTCGCGAACTCTCTTTCAGTAAGGAGGTTCAGGCTTTGATTGCCCGTTCTCATGTCTTTTCGGGTGGAAAGAGACATCATGAAATTGTGGCGGCCATGTTACCGGAATCATCGGTTTGGATAGATATAACTGTGCCTCTTGACGCTGTGTTCGAGTGTTATGCCGGTTATCAGGAAATAGTAGTTTTTGCTTCCGGTGATCCTTTGTTTTTTGGTTTTGCCAATACGGTGATGCGTAAACTGCCCGAGGCTGTTGTCAAAGTCTATCCGTCTTTTAGTTCCTTGCAGCTTTTAGCGCACAAAGCCTTGTTACCTTATCATGATATGCGGACGATTTCTCTGACTGGCAGACCGTGGAAAGCCTTGGATGAGGCTCTTATTTCCGGAGAGACATTGATTGGTTCGCTCACTGACAGAGAAAAAACACCTGCATCCATAGCTGCCCGGATGCAAGCGTACGGATATGCCAACTACCGGATGATTGTGGGTGAGCAGTTGGGGAATGAAGAGGAAACAGTGGCAGAATATAGTGTGGAGGAAGCGATGGAAAGGCATTTCAGGATGCCGAATTGTGTGATTTTAAAGCGTATTACCGTTCGTGAACGGTCGTTCGGAATTCCGGAAGAGCAGTTTGAATTGTTGGACGGGCGGGCGAATATGATAACCAAAATGCCTGTTCGTCTGCTGTCATTGAGTCTGCTCGATTTGAGAAACAGATCGGTGATGTGGGACGTGGGTTTTTGTACTGGTTCTGTTTCCATTGAGGCGAAGTTGCAATTTCCTCATCTCGATATTGTTGCTTTTGAGAAAAGAGAGGCGGGGCGGCAATTGATGGAAACGAATAGTCATCGGTTTGGCTGTCCGGGAATAACGACGGTGATTGGAGATTTTTTGGATATACCGTTAGAGAAATTTCCCATGCCTGATGCTGTCTTTATTGGAGGTCATGGTGGCAAGTTGGGAGAAATGATAAAGAAAATAGCTCCTTTATTGCTTGTTGGTGGGACGCTGGTGTTTAATTCTGTATCCGAAGACAGTAGGAATCAATTTGAGAAAGCAATAGACGATAATGGATTGAAACTTGAACAAGTGATCCGACTGACAGTAGACGAGCATAATCCCATTGATACACTGAAAGCTATAAAACGATGAAACAGACCAGTCATTTTTTAATTGGAGCCGCTTCTTCGGGAGGTGGAAAAACAACCTTTACAACAGGGTTGTTAAGACTGTTTCGTGATAGAGGACTGAATGTGCAGCCTTATAAATGTGGTCCTGATTATATTGATACGAAGTATCATGAGATGGCAGCAGGTAATGCTTCCGTCAATCTCGATCTCTGGCTCTCTTCTCAAAAACATGTAAAGGAGACGTATGCAAAATACGCGGCTGCAATGGATGTATGTGTGACCGAGGGAGTGATGGGACTTTTCGACGGCTTCGAAGGAATGGAGGGAAGCAGTGCGGCTATTGCCGCCTTATTGAATATCCCTGTTGTTCTTGTAATCAATGCCAAATCAACGTCTTATACAGTAGCTCCGATTCTATATGGCTTTAAATATTTCAATCCGTCGGTGCGACTTGCCGGTGTGGTATTCAATCAGGTAGCTTCCGAACGCCATTACTCTTTTTTACAGAAAGCCTGTGAAGATGTAGGTGTAGAATGTTTCGGCTTTCTTCCTCGATTGAAAGAACTGGAAGTACCCTCCCGTCATTTGGGATTGACGTTGGATGCTTCCTATCAGTTTGATAAATTCGCTTCTGTGGTGGCGCAGGCGATTGAAGAGCATGTGGCGGTTGACCGGATTCTTGAAGTATGTAGTGTACCATTGGTTGATTATAATGCACATACCTCGATTCCATCGACAGAAATCTCCAAAGACATTCTTTTAGAAAGAAAATGGAAGATAGCAGTAGCGCAGGATGCAGCATTTAATTTCATGTACCGGGAGAACTTGGCTCGTCTGAAAGAATTAGGGACAGTTACCTTTTTCAGTCCCATGAGCGATGAACATCTGCCCGATTGTGATTTAGTTTATTTGCCGGGTGGTTATCCCGAATTTTTCCTGAAAGAGCTGGAAAGTAACATAGCCGTCAAGCAACAATTAAAAATGTATGTGGAAAGCGGAGGTCGTTTGCTTGCCGAATGTGGTGGGATGATGTATCTTTGTGACAGTATCCGGGGAATGGATGGAAAACAATATGCCATGGTCGGATTACTGCATCAGAGGGCTACTATGGAAAATATGAAATTAAGGCTTGGTTATCGAACCCTCCGGATAGGAGAGCAGGTATGGAAAGGACATGAGTTTCATTACTCTTCCATTGAAAAAGAACTTCCATCCATTGCGGAGGTGACAGATGCAAAAGGAAATCCTGTTTCCACTCCGCTTTATCGATATAAGAATCTGATTGCAGGCTATACACACCTCTATTGGGGTGAAATGAACTTAATGAAACTTTGGGAATGATGAGAAGAATATATACCCGTACGGGTGACAATGGAACTACCGGAATCTTTGGTGGTGAGCGTGTCGAAAAAGATGATATCAGGATTGAGGCTAACGGTACGATTGACGAACTGAATACGGTGATAGGAATAGTCCGCTCACTTCTTCCTGAACAGGATGAATGGCACGAATGGCTGTATGAAATACAGATGGAACTGATGTCATGCATGAGTCATGTGGCTACTCCATTCGTTAAAAGGGGCGAAAACCCGAATACCTTGCGTACGGATCTGACCGGTCTTCTGGAAAAAAGAATGGATACAATGAATACCGCTATGGAAGATAATGGCTATTTTATACTACCGGGTGGTACACAAATTTCTGCACAATTGCATCATGCGCGTGTTATAGCAAGGCGTGCCGAACGGAGGCTTTGCACATTACATCGGCAGGACCCGGTGCCGCAATCTCTGCTTGAATTCATCAACCGATTATCCGACTTGTTCTTTGTCATGGCACGCTATGAAATGTATCGGCAGCACTGGACTGAAGAGAAATGGAAAGCTTTCGGTTATAAGCGCAAAGCTTCAACCCCTGACCAAAGTAAATAGAAAGATGGAGAAGAAAAAACTAAATTCCTTTATGCTTGCCGGAACAGGTAGCGATGTCGGGAAAAGTATTCTGGCTGCGGCATTCTGTCGCATATTGAAGCAGGACGGATATCATCCTGCACCGTTCAAGGCCCAGAATATGGCTTTGAATTCGTATGCCACTCCCGAGGGATTGGAGATCGGCAGGGCGCAAGCCGTTCAGGCGGAAGCTGCCGGTGTTCCCTGTCATACGGATATGAATCCGTTGTTGTTGAAGCCAAGTTCCGAACATACTTCGCAGGTTGTGTTATTGGGGAAACCAATCGGTGACCGGAATGCGTATGAGTATTTCCGCAAGGAGGGAAGGGAAGAATTACGAAAAGTAGTCAATGAGTCGTATAATCGCCTCGCTACCAGATATAATCCGATAGTGATGGAGGGGGCCGGCAGTATCTCGGAAATTAATCTGCGGGACGTCGACCTGGTCAATATGCCTATGGCAAAACACGCTGGGGCAGATGTTTTTCTGGTAGCGGACATTGATCGTGGTGGTGTATTTGCCAGTGTGTATGGTTCTATTCTGTTGCAGACTCCGGAAGAACGTTCATTGATTAAGGGTATTATTATCAATAAGTTTAGAGGGGATATCCGCCTGTTTGAGTCCGGAATAAAGATGATCGAAGACCTCTGCAAGGTTCCTGTGCTTGGAGTAGTGCCCTACTATAAGGGAATTTATATAGAAGAAGAGGACTCTGTGATGCTTGAGTCTAAAAACCGGGAGGCTATAGCCGGAAAAATCAATATAGCTGTGATCTTGCTGCGTCATCTGTCTAACTTTACCGATTTTAATGTGTTGGAACGGGATGAACGGGTGCATTTGTATTATACCAATAATGTGAATGAAATAGCGAAAGCAGATATTGTATTGTTGCCCGGAAGCAAGAATACGCTGGATGATCTTTATGAATTGCGCTGTAACGGAGTAGTACAAGCTATTCTGAAAGCTCATCGGGAAGGGGCGACCATCATGGGCATCTGTGGCGGTTATCAGATGATGGGGCTGGAAGTACGCGATCCTGACGGAGTAGAGGGAAGTTTTAAATTACTTCCCGGCTTGGGGTTACTTCCTGTCATCACTACCATGCAGGGAGATAAAGTGACCCGGCAGGTGAATTTCACTTTTGATGAGTCGGATACGGTTTGTAAGGGATATGAGATACACATGGGCAGAAGCGTACCTGCCGGAGGATTCTCCCCTTCTCCTTTAAATAAACTGGAGGATGGAAGAGAGGATGGTTACCGGAATGGCCGGAAGTGTATGGGAACATATATTCATGGCATACTTGACAACCAGTCATTTATAGATTTCCTGCTCAAGCCTTATGCCGACAAACTGGAACAGCAGACCTTTGACTATGCAACATTCAAGGAAGAACAATATGATAAGTTGGCGGAACATGTGAGAAAACACATCAATATGCCGTTACTTTATAAAATATTAGAAAGAAATGATTGAGGGACACGGAGACGATCTTTATAAATACGGAAAGAAAATAGTTAGCAATTTCAGTTCGAATGTGTATAACCGGATCGATCATTCGGGACTTTACCAACGACTGAATGAGCGGCTCTCTACCATTTGCAGTTATCCCGAGCCGATGCCTTATTCTTTGGAAAGTGAAATAGCCCGGAGGTATTCGCTCACTCCCCGCCAAGTTTGTGTGACTAATGGAGCGACGGAAGCTATTTACTTGATAGCACAAGTCTTTCAAGGACGTATTTCAGCTGTGTTGGGACCAACCTTTAGCGAGTATGCGGACGCATGCCGGGTACATCGGCACAAAGTGAAGCCTTTTTATTCGTTGGACGCTTTACCGGAAGATGCGGAATTGGTGTGGATCTGCAATCCGAATAACCCGACAGGTGAAGTGCGAAATAAGGAAGACCTGAAAGCATTGGTCGATTCTCATCCTGATAAATTGTTTATATTCGATCAGTCTTACGAGTATTTCACATTAAAGTCACTTCTTGGGATTAAAGAAGCCGCTTCCTTTCCAAATGTGATCCTGCTCCATTCAATGACCAAGCAATACGCGATTCCGGGACTGCGGGTAGGTTATTTTACTGCCTCCGAGGGATTGACCGATGATGTTCGTTGCCGTCGGATGCCTTGGTCTGTGAATAGCCTGGCTATTGAAGCCGCAAAATATCTTCTGGAAGAGGGAGACGGCATTTCAGCGGATATTCCGCAACTTCTGGCAGAACGTGAGCGACTGACAAACCTCCTGCTTGCCACGGGGATGTTAGAAATATGGCCAACTGATACGCACTATATGTTGATAAAACTACGTATGGGGAAAGCGGCGGCCCTTAAGGATTTTCTAGCCGTGAATCATGGAATACTCATTCGGGATGCATCCAACTTTGAGGGATTGGACGAGCGTTTCTTTCGGATTGCTACGCAAACTCCCGAAGAAAATGATAAGCTGGTGAAAGCAATCAGTGAATGGATGGAGCAGATAATGAGTTAAGATATATTTTTGTTTATGATGAGTTACTTTATCGTTATAGGAGTAGTGCTGCGTGTTTTATTGCCGGCCTGGTTGATGGATCGTCTATTCGGTGATCCGGTGTCTTTGCCTCATCCTGTCATCTGGTTCGGCAAGATGATTGCTTTCGGGGAAAAGAGACTGAATAAAGGATCTTATAAGTTATGGAAAGGAGGAATCATGTCTGTTCTGTTGATCCTGTTCGTTTATTCGGTCACCATAGGAATCGAATATGCCCTTTCTTTTTTAGGAACTCCTGCGGTGATCGGTTTTGATATAATCTGCATTTTCTTTTGTCTGGCCGGAACTACATTGATTAAAGAGGTCAGAATGGTATTTGAGGCGGTTGATCGTTCTTTGGAAGAGGGACGTATTCAGGTTGCCCGTATTGTAGGGCGTGATACCTCCGAACTTTCTGCACAGGAAGTCAGGACTGCTGCTCTTGAAACTTTGGCGGAAAATTTGAGTGACGGAGTGATTGCTCCTCTTTTCTGGTATTTGTTGTTGGGCGTTCCGGGAATGATGGCCTACAAAATGGTGAATACGCTTGATTCCATGATTGGTTATCATAGTGATCGTTATCTCCTTTTTGGGCGTGTGGCAGCTCGTGTTGATGATGTCGCTAATTATATTCCTGCCCGTCTTACTGCTTTTCTGATGGTCTTGGCAAGTGGTCGGCTGAAACTCCTGTCATTTGTGAAGAGATATGGCAGGGAACATGCAAGTCCCAATTCCGGCTATCCGGAAGCCGCTCTTGCAGGTATCCTGAATTGTCGTTTCGGCGGTCCTCATCACTATTTTGGTCAACTCTTTACAAAGCCTTATATCGGAGTGAATGAACGTTTGCTGGACACATCCGATATGCGGATGGGAGTTGCTGTCAACCGTCGTGCAGAAGAGATGATGATTGTCCTGACTGTTTGTTTACGGGCGCTCTTGATATAGAAAAATTCCTCCATAGGCAGGTACTGCCTGAAATGCTTCTTCCGGTTGAATCAACTTTGCATAAATCTGTGCGCAAATCAATACGCCGCCATGAGCAAATACTACTATATTTTCAGCCTCCTTTTGTCTGACTTCGTCTAAAAACGCGGCTACCCGTTTATACTGATCGGCAAACGATTCTCCATTGGTTGCTTTTACATTCAAGTAATCGTCGTACCAGCACTGTAGATTCGGGTCTTTGATTTTATCAAAATACTGCATTTCCCAATCTCCGAAATTAAGTTCCAGTATTCTTGGGTCACGGATGGCATCTCCGAATCCGCAATATTGTGCCAGACGGGTGCATCTGGATAGAGGACTGGTGTAAGCCATATCAAAGTGAATGGATTCGATTTTAGCTTTGGTTACGGCTGCTTCTATCTCAAATGTAGGACGTAAAGGAACGTCTGACTGACCGTAACAAAGACCTTTAGGAACGTCGACAGAGGTATGTCTGATTAGATAAATATTCATAGGATTACTTATTTTATATAGATAGACATCACTGCTCCCAGCCAGAAACTTATTTCGCTTAAGAGAAATAATGCACCACAACAATCTCCGGTATATCCGTTCAAACGTCGTTTCATCATCCGGCAGATAAAGGAGAATACCAGAATAGGAAATATACACACGGGCCAGTAGCTTGGAGGAAGTAATAGGAGAGGCAGTATTCCCCCCATCGCAGACATAACGATCTCCCCCAAATTCATTCTTGTATATACTGTTCCGGATTTGCTATCTTCTTCTTTCCGTGCGTAGGGCAGGTAATTGATGATATTGGAAGAAATGAATTTGCTCCAGGTATCTCCGCTTAGTAATAAGAAAGGAGTAACTGTTAAGGGAAGTGCGACCAGTAGATTGTAAGCAAGCAGATAATAGATGATTAATCCCAAAACTCCGTAGCTTCCGATATGGGAATCTTTCATGATGCGTAACGTGCTTTCCCTGTTCGTTCCACCTCCGAATCCATCGAAGAAATCGGCCAATCCATCCTCATGCAATGCTCCTGTGATAAGTAAACGTGAAGTCAGTGCCAGGATTACGGCTACTCCGTGAGGTAAAATAGTACTGGCTCCCCAGAAAATCAATGCCATCATTCCCCCGGTCAGCCAGCCACTGAAACTCCAATAACTGACAACGTGTTTGAAACACTCCTGCGGAACTTCTTTTATTTTCCAGAAAGGCAATCGTGTAAAGAATATGAGGGCGGCAAGTATCTGGTTCATCTTAGAAATATTTAGTGATAGAAGCATGAGCAAATGAATCCATCTCATTCAGCATTTTTACAGCAGAATCTACAATGGGATAGGCACAAACGGAACCGCTTCCTTCTCCAAGTCTTAGTCCGAGATTGAGTAGGGGACGTGCTCCGAGATAGTCCAATAATAGCTTATGTCCGCTCTCGTCTCCCTGATGACCGAATATGGCATAGCTCATCACTTCCGGATAAAGGCGTGAAGCGGCAAGAATACAATTGGTCATAATAAATCCATCAATTAGAATAACCATTCCCAGTTCGGCAGCTTTGAGCATTGCTCCTACGGCCATTACCATTTCGTAACCTCCGAAACGGCAGAGGATTTCTTCTGTGGAATGCTCTCCCGGATATTGTTCGAGAGATCTTTTCAGAACTTCGTATTTGTGATTTATTCCCTGATGATTGAGTCCGCTTCCTGCACCTACACATTGATCTAATGGGATTCCGGTGAAGCAAGTCATCCATAAGGAAGAGGGCGAAGTATTTCCGATTCCCATTTCACCGAAGCTAATGATATTGCAGCCTTCCTGGTGAGAAGTGTCCACACATTGGGCACCATGCTCCAGGCAGAGTTCCATCTCTTCAGGTGTCATGGCTGCTTCATGAAGGAAATTGCGTGTTCCTCTTCCGACTTTCATGTTAATGATGCCTTTTTCATAAGGCAAATCATAATCGACTCCTGCGTCTACAATTTTAAGAGTGAAACCGTGCTGTCGGCACAGGAAGTTAATCCCTGCTCCTCCATGAAGAAAGTTGCTGATTTGTTGCCAGGTTACTTCTTTAGGAGATGGGCTGACTTTTTCTTCTACGATGCCATGATCTGCGGCAAAGATTATATTTTGAGGATGAGTTAATCGTGGAGAAAGGGATTGTTGGATCAGTCCGATTTGCAAAGCGATTTCTTCCAGTCTTCCAAGCGATCCTTTAGGCTTGGTCAGATTATTGATTTTGTCAATCAGAGCTTCTTTGATAGCTTCATCCGGCTTTTGAATATGAAACGTTTTCATGTTTATTTTATTTTTACGGGAATACCACTTGCCATGAGATATACATCGTCGGCATGCGATGCGATGTATTGATTGGTCCAACCTTGCAAGTCTGTGAATTTACGTTGCAGTTTGTTCTCGGAAACTCCCCCCCAACCAATCTCATTAGTTACAAATATGAAAGTGGCGTCCTGCTGGGTAAATTTGTCGAATTCTTTTTTGACGGCTTCCAATGAGGAGGCAACATTAGAATCAAACTCCATAAAGAAGTTAGTGCACCAAAGAGTTACACAATCTATCACTACGACTCTGCCCGCTACATTGTGACGGCTCAATTCTTTTTCTTCTTCTATATTTGTCCATTCAGGACCGCGGTTCTTTTGATGGCGTTCCACCCTTTTTCTGAATTCTTCGTCCCATATCCTGGCAGTGGCCAAGTAAACCGGTGACGTAGTAAGTTCATGCGCTTTTTTTTCCGCGAACGAACTTTTACCGGATCGTTGTCCTCCTGTGATTAATATAATCCTTTTCATTAAGTTGCTGATTGAATAATGGATGGACAAAGGTATAAAAAATAACTCTGGGATTAAACGTTTTACGTAAAAGTTATTAACTTTGTCCCGATTTGTTTTAGATCAACATAAATATCAGACTTAACTACTATTGGATATGAACGCTTGTAAGTTAGTGGGATTGCTTTTGCTGCTACTTTGGGGACATACTACTTTGTATGCTCAACAAGTGAGAACTGTGCGAGGAAGAGTGCAGACAGTGGAAGCCGGCAGTAATGAGAAGCGGGCATTACCATCTGCCAGCATTGTTATTTTGGCGAAAAGCGATTCTGCTTTTATCAAGGGAATAACAAGTGATAAGAATGGGCGTTTCGTTCTTAATTATCAACCGCAGAAGAAAAAGAAATACCTGTTAAAGGTCTCTTTTATGGGAATGCAATCTGTATACCGGGCACTGGAAGACTCTGTATTGGTGAATATCGGTACAGTGGTATTGAAAGATGATGATATTCAGATTAGTGAAGTGACGATAACGGGAAAATTGCAGGAAGTAGTGATGGAGGGAGATACTACGGTTATCAATGCTGCCGCTTTTAAAACTCGTGAAGGAGCTTATCTGGAGGATTTGGTGAAGCGTGTTCCCGGATTGGTATATAATAAGAAAGATAATTCGTTGACATACAACGGACAGCCCATCAGTGAAATCAATGTAAATGGCGAAGCCTTTTTCTCCGGAGATAAAAAGACGGCACTCGAAAATCTGCCGGCAGATTTGATTAGTAAGTTGAAAGTGTACGATAAAAAATCAAAAGAAGAAGAATTTACCGGAATTAGTTCAGGAGAAAAGAAATATGTACTTGACTTGCAGACTAAGGATGAATTGAATAAAACCTGGCTGACAAATGCCACTGTGGGATATGGAAACAATCAAAAGAAGGATTTGGAAGGGCAGGTGAATTATTTTAGTAAAGACGGGGAAAATCTTTCTTTCATAGGACGTTCCACCAACCGATATCAGAATAGCACTTACAAGGATAATATTAATAATTCGGTGGGAATGAATATGACTCATAAATTCGGAAAGAAGTTTTCTTTGACCGGAAGCATGAACTATAATCTCAATCGGAACGGAAATATTTCTTCCATGTATCAGGAGCAATATTTAACTGCTGGTAACCAATATTCTGCGTCCACTAATGAAGGTAACTCTAAAAGCCGGTCGTTCAATTCTAATATCATGGGTAGTTGGGAAGTGGATAAACGTACACGCATACATTTTAACGGTGGTTTCAGCTTTTCTCCTAACCGGAATGAAAGTAATAGCCAGAATGCTTCTTTTGACGCTCCTCCTAACGTCAATCATGAAAGCTTGTTCGATGATTTTGAATCGATTTCCCAAGATATCAAAGTAAATCGTAGTGAAAACCGGTCGCGTTCGGAAGGACAATCGAACCGTTATAATTGGATGATGGGGATTATGAGGCGGCTGAATGAAAAAGGTACAACTTTAGGATTGAACATTCAAAGTTCGGATTCTTGGGGGGATAATGAAAGTTTTTCGCTTTCAAAAACTACTTATTTCCGTCTTAAAGATAAGCAGGGCAACGATTCTTTACTTTATCGTAACCAGTATTTGAAGTCACCCCAGAAAAATAATTCGTGGCGGGTAGGGATTAACTTCACCCAACCTATCGGTAAGAAAATGCATATTCGTGCAGCGTATAACTGGAACACTCATTATGAACGCGATAATCGCGACACTTATGAATTGTCTTCTTTGGCGAAGTCGGATGTTTTTGGTGAGTTGCCTCCTGACTATGAAACTGGGTATGTAGATAGTTTGAGTAATCGAAGTCATAGTCGTACTAATGGACATGATCTGAATGTAGGCTTCAATTACTCTGATGATACATGGATGGTGAATGCATCATTAGGGATTACTCCGCAAAGGCGAACCATTGAACGGAAAATGGGGAAACTGTATGCGGATACCACTGTGCATACTATCGACTTTCAGCCTATGATATGGCTGGCCTGGAAAAAGAAAGAGGCACGAATTACTTTCAATTATGACGGTAGAACCCGGCAACCTTCTTTATCGGACTTAATGCCACTTACAGATAATAGTAATCCATTATATATTACTCGAGGGAATCCGGATTTGAAGCAAATGTTTGCTCATAGTATGCGTATAAGCTTTCAACATTCTAAAAAAGGCATATCTGCGAATCTTGGAGGACAGTTGGAACAGAATAGCGTTACACAAGTAATGATATATGATGCACAGACTGGCGGACGTGAGACATATCCTGTCAATATAAACGGTAACTGGAATGTGTATGGAAGTGCTAACTGGTGGAAACGTTTAGGACATTTCTCTTTACGGTTGGATATGAACGGTAATCATAGTAATAGTGTCAGCATGATTAATGAAGATAGAAGTCTTGAGCCGGTGAAAAGTACAACGCGTGACACCGGCTTGAATTGTGAAGCGAATGTTTCTTATCAGCCTGCCTGGGGAGGTATTGACTTCTCTACTTCCTGGAATTATCAGTATTCGCTCAACTCTGTGAATGATAACAATACGTATACACGTTATTATAATTTCCGTTTGGAAGGATATGTTGATCTTCCTTTGGGCATACAATTACGGACGGATGGGGCTTATACTTTCCGTAATGGTACAAATATCCGCAAAGGAGAAGATGATGAGATATTATGGAATGCGAGTGCTACCTGGAGGTTCTTGAAAAAGAAAGAAGCAGAACTGTCTGCTCATTGGGTAGACATTTTAGGAAAGAGGAAAAGTTATAACCGTATGGCGACTTCTGACGGCTTTTATGAGTATCGTACGCAGGAAATAAAAGGGTATTTCATCGTTACTTTCAAATATAACTTTCGTTTGATGATGTGATTTTTAGAAAAAAGTCGTATGTTTGCTACAGAACCATAAAACAAAATGTACTATGAGCGGTAATTATGTTATCAACATCGGTCGGCAACTAGGTAGCGGCGGAAAAGAAATAGGAGAGAAGTTGGCAGCCCGTTTGGGGATTGACTTCTACGATAAAGAGTTGATTAATCTGGCTTCTGAAGAAAGCGGGTTGTGCAAAGAATTTTTTGAAAAAGCGGATGAGAAAGCTTCGCAAGGTATTATTGGCGGATTGTTCGGCATGCGTTTTCCTTTTATCAGTGAAGGAGCTATGCCATGTAATAACTGTTTGAGTAATGATGCCCTGTTTAAAGTGCAAAGTGATGTGATTCGTCATCTGGCGGCAGAAAAATCTTGTGTCTTTGTCGGACGCTGTGCGGACTATATTCTGCGTGAACATCCCCGTTGTGCGAATGTTTTTATTTCGGCCTCTAAGGAAGATCGTATTGCGCGATTATGCGCCATGCATCATATTGATGCGGAAGCTGCAGAAGAAATGATAGAAAAAGCGGATAAGAGACGTTCGGAGTATTATAATTATTATAGTTATAAAACGTGGGGAGCAGCTGCTACTTATCACTTATGTGTCGATTCTTCTTCTTTGGGAGTTGAAGAGACAGTTCGGTTTATAGAAGAATTTGTAGTGAAGAAACTACAGCTTATATAATAGGCGTAGAAGAAGTCTATAAGAAAAAGAAATAAAGCCGGTATATTCCATTGAAGGATATGACCGGCTTTATTATTTATAAATAAAACATGATTTACATCATCGTTAATAATATCATCTGTCCCGTCAGAATACGGAGGAACATGGATAATGGGTAAACTGTAGAATACCCTACTGCCGGAGCATCTCCGGATGTTGTTTGATTGGCATAAGCCAATGCGGGCGGGTCGGTATTACTACCGGCTATCAATCCCATCAGGGTAAAGTAGTTTACCTTATAATATAATCTTGCGATAGCACCGATTATAAGCAATGGGATAACGGTGATAAGGAAACCACAACCTACGTATAGTAATCCGTCACCTTCGACTACCGTTTGCACAAAGTTGGCTCCGGCATCTATACCGACACTAGCAAGGAAGAGCACGATACCGATTTCGCGAAGCATCAGGTTAGCACTCATGGTGGTATAAGTCACTAAATGGAGCTTATGACCGAAACGTCCGATAAGAATAGCTACTACCAGCGGTCCGCCTGCCAAACCTAATTTCAAAGGAGTCGGCATACCGGGGAATGCTATAGGAAGGCTACCTAGGAGAATTCCTAAGAAGATACCAACGAAAATAGTCACAATGTTCGGTGTGTCCAAACGTTTTAACTGATTACCCAAAACACCTGCCACACGTTCAACTGCATCTTGCTGACCTACCACCATTACACGGTCACCTACCTGAAGTACCAGATTTGGATCGGCAAACAAGTCCATACCGGAACGGTTGATGCGGGTAACGTTCACTCCGTACATACTGCGAAAATGCATAGATCCTAAAGTCTTTCCGTTGATTTCCGGTTTAGTCACCAGAATACGGCGTGAAACCATGGGGAGGTCTTGTTTCTCCCAGTCGAGTTCCACTTCTTTACCGATAAATACGGTAATTGCAGGAGCATCTTCTTCTGAACAGACAATGAATAATTGATCCCCCATATTGAATATGGTTTCATGGTTGGGGATACTTACATGACCTTCATGACGAATACGGGAACAAACGAACTGGCGGCCTAAAAATTCCTTGATTTCAATCAAAGTTTTTCCGCTGATTGATTCATTGCGTACTTCCAGACTCATCATGTGAGGTTTGTGATGTGCATCTCCACTTTGGATTTTCAGACTTTCTTCCTCTTTAGCCATATTGACACGGAAGATGTAGCGGATAGCAATGATTGAACCGATAATACCTACCACCCCCAGCGGATAAGCACACGCATATCCCAGTGCGATTTGTGGACCAGTGTAATTAAGCTGGTTCAATGCTTCATTGGCGGCACCAAGTCCTGGAGTGTTTGTGACAGCTCCATAGAGGATACCTACCATCATTGGCAGTTCTACCCGGCCGTTCCAGAGGTAGTAAAGCCCCAGTGCAACGGCAATATTTAACACTACGATGCCTACAGCCAACAGGTTCAATGTCATTCCTCCTTTTTTGAAAGAAGAGAAGAAAGATGGCCCCACCTGAAGACCGATACAGAATACGAACAAGATCAATCCGAATTCACGGATGAAATGTAGGATGTGTGTATCGGCTGTGAAGCCGAAATGTCCCATTAGGATGCCGGCAAACAAAACAAATGTGACGCCCAAAGATACTCCGAATATCTTTATCTTGCCCAAATACACTCCGGCTGCCACTACAAATGCGTAGAGAAGCACGATGTGAGCTACGGAGCTGGGGTCCCACAATAAACTTTGTAACCAATCCATAATATAGCAGTTTTTATAATGTTTTTCTAAAAACGGGTGCAAAATTACTCATAACATTGGAGCAAATCAAATAAATGGAGAACTAAAAAAATAAAGAATGAAGAATTTCTATACAGATTCTATGCGAGAGTGAGAGGTGTGCGAATTTTCTATAAAAAGAAGTTTTGTTTTAACTTATTGGTTATATTTGCATGTCGAACAACAGACAATTAGAAAGAGATAGATAAAAATAAAGACAATATTAATCTTGTTTTAATTTTAGATAAACTATGGCAGACAAAAAAGAAAAACTCTTCTCAGACTTTTCTCCTGTCTCTACCGAACAATGGATGGAGAAGGTTACAGCCGACTTGAAAGGTGCTGATTTTGAGAAGAAGCTCGTTTGGAAAACAAACGAAGGGTTTAAAGTGAAACCTTTCTACCGGATGGAAGATCTGGAGGGTTTAAAAACTACTGATGCGCTTCCCGGAGAGTTCCCTTATCTGAGAGGAACTAAAAAAGACAACAATGAGTGGTTGGTTCGCCAGGAAATCAGGGTAGAATGCCCCAAAGAGGCCAATGTAAAAGCACTGGGCATCTTAAATAAGGGTGTTGATTCACTATCTTTCCATGTAAAAGCAAAAGAACTCAATGCGGAATATATCGAGACGCTGTTGAATGATATTCAGGCAGAGTGCGTTGAATTAAATTTCTCAACTTGCCAGGGGCATGTTGTGGAGTTGGCTAATTTGTTGGTGGCTTATTTCCAGAAGAAAGACTATGATGTGAAGAAGCTGAAAGGCTCTATCAATTATGATTTCTTCAATAAGATGCTGACTCGCGGTAAGGAAAAAGGGGATATGGTGCAGACAGCGAAAGCGTTGATCGAAGCTATCCAGCCGCTTCCTTTTTATCGTGTATTGAATGTAAATGCAATCTCATTAAACAATGCCGGTGCTTATATCTCTCAAGAGTTGGGTTATGCATTGGCTTGGGGTAATGAATACATGAATCAGTTGACTGATGCCGGTATTCCTGTTGCCGTAGTAGCTAAAAAGATAAAATTCAATTTCGGTATCAGTTCCAATTACTTCCTTGAAATTGCGAAGTTCCGTGCCGCACGTCTGTTGTGGGCAAATATCGTAGCTTCTTATAAACCTGAATGTCTGCGTGATTGCGATAATAAGGGAGCTAACGGTGAATGTCGTTGTGCAGCAAAAATGGCGGTTCATGCCGAAACTTCTACTTTTAATCTTACTTTGTTTGACGCACACGTGAATTTGCTTCGTACACAGACTGAAGCAATGAGTGCCGCTTTGGGTGGGGTCGATTCGATGACAGTCGTTCCGTTTGATAAGACTTATGAGACTCCGGATGAATTATCAGAACGTCTGGCTCGCAATCAACAACTATTGCTGAAAGAAGAATCTCATTTCGATAAAGTAATTGATCCGGCTGCCGGTTCTTATTATATTGAGAACCTGACTGTATCTATTGCTAAACAAGCGTGGGAACTTTTCCTTGCTACCGAAGAAGCAGGTGGTTTCTATGCCGCATTAAAGGCTGGTACAGTTCAGGCAGCAGTAAACGAAAGCAATAAAGCCCGTCATAAAGCAGTGGCACAGCGTCGTGAAATTCTGTTGGGTACTAACCAATTCCCGAATTTCAACGAAAAAGCCGGTGACAAGAAACCTGTGGAAGGAAAATGCTGCTGTGGAGGTGACTCTCATACTTGTGAGAAAGATGTGGATACATTGGTATTCGACCGTGCAGCCAGTGAGTTTGAAGCGTTACGTCTTGAAACGGAAGCATCGGGCAAACGTCCGAAGGCGTTCATGTTGACAATTGGTAATCTGGCGATGCGTCAGGCACGTGCGCAATATTCTTGCAACTTCCTGGCTTGTGCCGGTTATGAAGTAGTCGATAATCTTGGATTTGAAACAGTAGAGGCAGGAGTAGAGGCAGCGATGGCTGCGAAAGCTGATATTGTTGTCATCTGTTCTAGCGATGATGAATATGCTGAATATGCAGTTCCTGCTTTCAAGGCCTTGAATGGTCGCGCTATGTTTATCGTTGCCGGTGCTCCGGCTTGTATGGATGACTTGAAAGCCGCAGGTATCGAAAACTTCATCCATGTTCGTGTCAACGTATTGGATACCTTGAAAGAGTTTAACGCTAAACTATTGAAGTAAGATGAGAAAAGATTTTAAAAATATCGATATATATGCCGCATTTCAGCCTGCTAATGGTGCTGAATGGCAAAAGGCTAACGGTATCTCCGCTGACTGGAAAACACCGGAACACATTGAAGTGAAGCCTGTTTATACAAAAGAAGACCTCGAAGGAATGGAACATCTCGGCTATGCTGCCGGACTTCCTCCTTATTTGCGTGGTCCGTATTCAGTAATGTACACCCTTCGTCCCTGGACCATCCGTCAGTATGCCGGATTCTCTACTGCCGAAGAATCCAATGCTTTCTATCGCCGTAATCTGGCTTCCGGTCAGAAAGGTTTGTCAGTAGCATTTGACTTGGCTACTCACCGCGGTTATGACCCCGACCACGAACGTGTAGTGGGTGACGTAGGTAAAGCAGGTGTATCTATCTGTTCATTGGAAAACATGAAGGTTTTGTTCGATGGTATTCCTTTGAATAAGATGTCTGTATCCATGACGATGAATGGTGCTGTACTTCCGATTATGGCATTCTATATCAATGCCGGTTTGGAACAAGGTGCTAAACTCGAAGAAATGGCAGGTACTATCCAGAACGATATTTTGAAAGAATTCATGGTGCGTAATACCTATATTTATCCGCCTGCATTCTCTATGAAGATTATTTCTGATATTTTCGAATACACTTCACAGAAGATGCCGAAGTTCAACTCTATTTCTATCTCCGGTTATCACATGCAGGAAGCAGGTGCTACCGCAGATATTGAGTTGGCTTATACATTGGCTGACGGTTTGGAATATCTCCGTGCCGGAACAGCAGCAGGTATTGATATTGATGCATTTGCTCCGCGTCTTTCTTTCTTCTGGGCAATCGGAACCAATCACTTCATGGAAATTGCCAAGATGCGTGCCGCACGTATGCTGTGGGCGAAGATTGTGAAACAGTTTAATCCGAAGAACCCGAAATCACTGGCCTTGCGTACTCACTCACAGACTTCCGGATGGTCATTGACAGAGCAAGATCCGTTCAACAACGTAGGACGTACCTGTATTGAGGCTATGGCTGCAGCTTTGGGACATACCCAATCTTTGCATACCAATGCATTGGATGAGGCTATTGCTCTTCCGACAGATTTCTCTGCACGTATTGCACGTAACACACAGATTTATATTCAGGAAGAAACTTACATCTGCAAGAACGTTGACCCATGGGGCGGCTCTTACTATGTAGAATCTCTGACGAACGAACTGGCACACAAGGCTTGGGAACATATTCAGGAAATTGAAAAACTGGGTGGTATGGCGAAAGCTATCGAAACAGGTATTCCTAAAATGCGTATCGAAGAAGCGGCTGCACGTACACAGGCTCGTATCGACAGCGGTCAGCAGACCATTGTGGGTGTGAACAAGTATCGTTTGGAAAAAGAAGCTCCGATTGATATCCTTGAAATTGATAATACGGCAGTTCGTCTTGAACAGATTGAAAATCTGAAACGTTTGAAAGAAGGACGTAATCAGGCTGAAGTGGACAAGGCATTAGCAGCTATCACTGAATGTGTGAAGACCGGCAAGGGTAACTTGCTTGAACTGGCAGTTGAAGCAGCTCGTGTTCGTGCTACTTTAG
Organism: Bacteroides sp. 1001302B_160321_D4; assembly: GCF_015667765.1. Lineage (NCBI taxonomy): Bacteria > Pseudomonadati > Bacteroidota > Bacteroidia > Bacteroidales > Bacteroidaceae > Bacteroides > Bacteroides sp. 1001302B_160321_D4. The sequence continues at coordinate 65,565 of NZ_JADPLO010000011.1, forward strand.
GCGAAATTTCTTATGCGTGCGAACAGGTTGTAGGACGTTATAAAGCAATAATTAGAACTATATCAGGCGTGTATTCATCAGAAAGTAAAAACGATAGCGACTTCAAGCGTGCTTGTGAACTGGCAGAGAAGTTTGCGAAAAAAGAGGGACGTCAACCTCGTATCATGGTTGCAAAGATGGGACAGGACGGTCATGACCGTGGTGCCAAAGTAGTAGCAACGGGTTATGCGGACTGTGGTTTTGACGTGGATATGGGACCGTTGTTCCAGACTCCGGCTGAAGCTGCTCGTGAAGCGGTAGAAAACGACGTTCATGTAGTAGGTGTTTCTTCACTGGCTGCCGGTCATAAGACATTGGTTCCGCAGATTATTGAAGAACTGAAGAAACTGGGACGTGAAGACATTGTGGTGATTGCCGGTGGTGTTATTCCTGCACAGGATTATGACTTCCTGTATAAGGCAGGTGTAGCTGCTATCTTTGGTCCGGGTACTCCGGTGGCGAAGGCTGCTTGTCAGATTTTGGAAATTCTGATGGATGAAGAATAACTTCTGAGATTCTTTAGAATCTTATAATATTCCCACCTTTTAGACTTGTTTTGGTTTAAAAGGTGGGATGTTTTTTTTGTTTGCATCCATTGCCTGAAATTAATTTTGCCTATATTTGCCCCGGGTTTCATAGTAAAAGACTCGACAGATGAACGAAACGATAGCAGAATTGGATATCCGTTTTGAGCAGTTTTATGCCGCTAACTTCCCTCGTGTGAAGAACTTTGCGAAGTTGTTGACCAAGTCGGAGGAGGATGCGGAAGACATTGCCCAGAATATATTTCTTAAGTTATGGACACGTCCTGAACTTTGGCAAGATCAGGAAACCATGACTGGTTATCTCTATACTGTGACTCGGAATGAAATATTCAACCTGTTCAAGCATCAGAAGGTAGAGCAGGAATATGAAGACAAAGTTTTGAAAGCCCAGTTGTTGGGTGAACTTTGTGACGAAGATTCCTCCCTGTTAGAAAATCTATACTATAAAGAAGTATTAATGCTTATTAGGATGACACTCAGTCAGTTGCCTGATCGCCGTAGACGGATTTTTGAGATGAGCCGTTTTGAAGGACTTTCTCATAAAGAAATAGCAGATAAACTGCAAATCCCCTTGCGTACCGTAGAAGATCACATCTATAAAACATTGACGGAACTCCGCAAAGTGTTAATGTTTGTTATTCTATTCCGTCTTTTCCCGTAGTTGTCCTTGCTGAGTAGTGATATTTACGTAAGCGTTTCTAAACAGAACAATAAATATCACCTTATGAAGAATTATATTCGCGATGTAATCGACCGTTATATCAATCACGACTATCCGAAAGAAGTCGATCAGGATTTCCGTACATGGCTGACCGACGAAGAACGTGCCGATGAAAAAGATCATGAACTCAATCAACTTTGGGAAGCTACCGAATCGGCAACGACTTCCGGCTACCGTCATTCTTTGGAACGGATGCGTGAACTGACAGGCATCGGAACGAGGCGCAGGATACATTCTTTACGTACTCATCTGGTAGTGTGGCGCGTAGCGGCAGCTTTGTTGATTGCATTTTCTTCCGTTTCTATCTATCTGGCTTTGCAGAACCGGCAGGCACCAGATTTGTTGCAAGCATATATTCCTACCGCCGAGATGCGGAACATCACTTTGCCGGATGGTACGCAGGTATTGATTAATTCCCAAAGCACTTTACTTTATCCACAGCAATTTAAGGGTGATACCCGTTGTGTGTATCTTGTGGGAGAAGCCGGCTTCAAGGTGAAACGTGACGAAGAGCATCCTTTTATCGTGAAGTCCTCGGACTTTCAGGTGACGGCACTCGGAACGGAATTCAACGTGACAGCCTACCCCGACGAAGAGGAAGTGACAGCTACCCTGATTTCCGGAAAAGTGTTGGTAGAGTACAATAATCAGCAGGGGCAGGAGATCTTGAAGCCGAACGAGCAACTGGCTTATAACAAACGTACCCGCTCCGGAAACGTACTTCATCCTGATATGCAGGATGTCACTGCTTGGCAACGTGGCGAAATCGTTTTCCGCAGTATGACATTGGAAGAAATCTTCACCCGTCTCGAACGCAAATACCCTTACACCTTTGTTTATAGTTTCCGTAGTCTGAAAGAAGACCGGTTCAATCTTACTTTCGGGCAAAATGCTTCTATGGAAGAAGTGATGGATATTATCGCTCGTGTGACGGGAAATCTGGACTATAAAATAGTGGGAGACAAGTGCTATATTTCAGGCACCGGGGAAGGGCGTCTCCGGCACCGATGAAGATAGGCTCCGGTACCGGGGAAGACATGCTTCGGCACCGGGGAACAAAATAGAACTTGTAAACACTGAATATTAACCTTAAAATACATTGAGCCTATGCGGAAAAAATATCCGGGAGAAGCTGCAACCTTCCCCCGGATGTGAAATCGAAATTCTTACTATTAGCGTTAACCAGACGCTACTAAATTCGAGAATCTAACTTTATCTGTATAAACTAATACTAAGAAGATGCAGCAAATTTATGAATTTATAGCCAATAAGCAGGCAATCAGTCGAGTATTTATGCTTTTTTTGTGCTGTCTGCTCCTTTCTACCCCTACTTTTGCTCAAAGTAGTAATGCCCGGATTACGATCCATAAGAAAAACATATCGGTCATCGAGGCATTGAAAGAAGTGGAAAAACAAACGAAACTGTCCGTTGGTTACAACGAGTCGCAGTTGAAAAACAAACCCTCCATCGATTTGGCGTTGGAAAAAGCCACGTTGGAGAACTCTCTCACGGAAATCCTAAAAGGTACAGGATATACGTATCAGCTCAAAGGAAAATATGTCATCATCGTTCCACAAGAACAGAAAGCAACCGAAACTGCTTCCACCAAACGTATCACCGGACGCGTACTGGATGATAGCGGAGAACCGTTGATTGGTGTCAATGTACGTGTGGAAGGTACAAGCATTGGAACTATCACAAACATAGACGGTAACTTTTCGCTCGAAGCTCCTGCAGGAAGTGTGTTGAGTATCAGTTATGTAGGTTACACTCCACAGACGGTAAAAGTAACCGGACAGAATACATATAGCGTGCAACTGGCTTCGGATACAAAACTGTTGAGTGAAGTCGTTGTAACAGCACTTGGCATCAAACGCGAGCAGAAAGCATTGAGCTACAACGTACAGCAAGTAAAGTCCGACGAACTGACCCAAATTAAGGATGCTAATTTTGTAAACAGCCTGAATGGTAAAGTTGCGGGTGTTACTATCAATACGAGCTCTTCCGGTGTCGGTGGGGCAAGTAGAGTGGTGATGCGTGGAACAAAGTCTATTGAACAGAGTAGTAACGCCTTGTATGTGATTGACGGTATTCCGATGTATAATTTCGGTGGCGGAGGAGATACGGAATTTGGTTCAAAGGGAGCTACCGAGGCCATTGCTGATATTAATCCGGAAGATATAGAAAGCATTTCCGTACTGACTGGAGCGGCAGCTGCCGCCCTTTATGGTAGTAATGCGGCAAACGGTGCGATTGTGATTACTACAAAAAAAGGACAGGTAGGTAAGCTGCAAGTAGGTGTATCAAGTGGCATCGAATGGTTGAATGCTTTTAAGATGCCCGAGTTCCAGGACCGTTATGGTACAGGTAGTAATGGTAAAACAGGAAATTCCAATATTTATAGCTGGGGACCGAAGTTAAACTCGGCTGCTCAAACAGGATATGAGCCGGATGATTTTTTTGATACGGGTGCGGTATATACAAATTCCGTTACGTTGTCTACCGGAACGGATAAAAATCAGACTTTCTTTTCTGCGGCTGCCGTCAATTCGGCAGGGATGGTTCCCAACAATAGGTATAACAGATATAATTTCACTTTCCGCAATACGACCAGTTTCTTGAATGATAAGATGAAACTGGATGTAAGTGCAAGCTATATTCTTCAGAACGACCGTAATATGACCAATCAGGGGCAGTACTCCAATCCGTTGGTTTCTGCTTATCTTTTTCCTCGCGGGGATGATTTCTCTATAGTGAAGAATTTCGAGCGTTGGGATGAAGCCCGGAAAATTAGCGTACAGTTTTGGCCGCAGGGCGAAGGTGACCTTCGTATGCAGAATCCTTACTGGATTGCCTACCGTAATCTCCGTCTCAACAATAAGAAACGCTATATGGCTTCAGCAGGTTTGAGTTACCAGATTCTTGACTGGCTGAATGTGGCAGGGCGTGTCCGCATCGACAATACTCATAGCGAATATGAAGGCAAGCTTTATGCAAGCAGTAGCAACACGCTGACTGACGGTAGTTCACAAGGCCATTATACAGTAAACAACGGACAATATTCGCAGACTTATGCCGATGTGTTGGTGAATATTAATAAACGTATTCAGGATTTTACGATTGTAGCCAATATCGGTGCCAGTTATAGTGGAGTGACTAGTAAGGAATTGGGCTATGCGGGGCCTATACGAGAAACTGGTATTCCTAATCTGTTCAATGTTTACGACCTTGACAACGCAAAAAAACGTGCTACGCAGGTGGGTTGGCGCGAAGCGACCGAATCTATTTTTGCCAGTGCCGAAGTAGGGTGGAAAAGTATGCTTTATCTCACCGTTACAGGACGTAACGACTGGGCTTCGCAGCTGACACATTCTCCGCAGGCTTCATTCTTCTATCCTTCCGTAGGGCTTTCGGCTGTCATCACTGAAATATTGAAACTGCTTGATTGGGTGGATTATCTTAAAGTACGTGGATCGTTCAGTTCCGTAGGTAATCCTTATCCTCGTTTTCTTACCTATCCTACTTACTCGTATGATGCCAATAAGCAGGACTGGAAATCGCAGACGAATTATCCCATTGGTAAACTATACCCCGAGCGTACTGACTCATGGGAAGTAGGTCTGGATGCAACCCTGTTTAAAGATTTCAAATTGAGCGGATCTTTCTATTACGCCAATACTTATAATCAGACATTTGATCCTCGGCTTCCTGTTTCGTCAGGATATGACAAATTGTATGTACAGACCGGATATGTACGCAACTATGGTTTCGAGGCTATGTTGTCTTATGGGCATCGTTGGGGAGATTTCGGCTGGGACAGCAGCTTTACTTTCTCGGCCAACAAGAATGAAATCGTCGAACTAGTGAAGGATTATGTTCACCCGGAAACGGGCAAAACTTACAACGTCGATAAACTGGAACTCAAAACCGATGAAGGTCGCGGATTCGGAAAGGCGAAATTTATCCTGAAGGAAGGTGGTACGCTGGGCGATCTTTATACCCATGCCGATTTGAAGCGTGATATTAACGGTAATATCCTGATTGACGATAGCGGCAATGTGACAGCCATCGACAATGCCGGTGACATAAAGTTGGGAAGCGTACTTCCTAAGGCAAATTTAGCCTGGAATAATAGCTTCTCTTATAAAGGTATCAATGCCGGTTTCTTGTTGACAGCCCGTTTGGGCGGAATCGTTTATTCGGCAACACAGGCTTATCTTGATCTTTATGGAGTATCTGAAACATCTGCTGCCGCGCGTGATGCCGGAGGAGTATGGATAAATGGCCGTAGCCGCGTGAATCCGCAAAGCTTCTATGAAGTGGTAGCATCGCAGAGCGGATTGCCTACCTACTATACTTATAGTGCTACCAACCTGCGTCTGCAGGAGGCACATATCGGTTACACCGTTCCGCGCCGCTGGCTGGGCAATGTTTGTGATATCAATGTATCCCTTGTGGGGAGAAATCTCTGGATGATCTACTGTAAAGCTCCTTTCGATCCTGAAGCAGTAGCTACTACGAACAACTATTATCAGGGAATCGACTACTTCATGATGCCGAGTACCCGGAATATAGGATTTAACATAAAGATTAACTTCTAAATACTATGATGGACATGAAACGAATATATAACATTCTTCTGATAATGATCCTTTCATTATTTCTGCTTCCGTTGGGCGGTTGTTTCGACAGCGACATCAACCGGAGTATGTACGAAGCGGACGGAGAAGAAATGCAGCGTGAGAATCATATTGTAGGTGCTACGCTCAAAGGAATGCAGGGATTGGTGATTCCTACACGTGAACACCTTTACCAGTTTATGGATGCCATGGCAGGAGGAGCATACGGTGGTTATCTGGAAGGAATTGTAGACACTTGGGTGATGAAATTCTCTACTTTCAATCCCGAACAGGGATGGCTCAAATCCCCGTTTGCCGATCCGATTAAAGACATGTACCCGCAGTACCGCGATATGATGAACAAGACGGATGACCCTGTGGCTTTAGCTTTTGGTAAAATTCTCCGGGTGTGTATCATGCATCGTGTGACGGACATTTATGGTCCGATTCCTTATTCGAAGATGATGGATAATGATAATTCGGGTGAAGACCTGGCTGTCCCTTACGATTCGCAGGAGCAGGTATATACACAGATGCTGAAAGAACTGGAAGAAGCGGATAAAGTGTTGGAGGAAAACAAAGACCTGTCGTCCGAGGCTTTCCGCAAACTGGAAGACTTGTATTACGGAAATATTTCCAAATGGCGTAAGTTTGTACATTCCATGCAACTTCGCATTGCCATGCGTATGAGCTATGTCAATCCTACCGAGGCGCAACGTATTGCGCAGAAGGCTGTGGAAGCGGGAGTGATTGAATCGAATGAGGACAACGCCATGCTTCATGTGGCGGAGAACCGTTCGGAGTTGCTATTTAATAACTGGAATGACTACCGTATCAGTGCCGATTTAGTTTCTATTATGAAAGGTTATGAAGATCCGCGTTTGGATAAGATGTTTGTCAAAGGTGTGCAGACAGTCGATCAGGATGGCGAGAAAGTCGATGTATACGATTATTACGGTGTACGTATCGGCATATTTACCCAGAAGAAAGACGACATGATTAACCTTTACTCAAAGCAGGTGATTTCCAGCACCGATCCTTATCTCTGGATGAATGCGGCGGAGGTGACTTTCCTTCGTGCCGAGGGCGCGTTGCGTGGTTGGAATATGGGAGGCGATGCGCAGGCATTGTATGAAAAGGCTATTGCCCTTTCATTCGAAGAGCGTGGCGGAGCCACCGGAGCGGACCAATATGTGAAGGATGCGACGAAAAAGCCTATAGACTATGTGAACCCGATGGACGGGGCTGATATTAAGTATAGCCATCCGGCGGTAAGTACCATTACGATTGCCTGGGAACCTGGAGCGGAGTATTTCGAACGGAACCTGGAGCGTATCATTACTCAAAAATGGATTGCAATATTCCCGCTGGGGCTGGAAGCATGGGCGGAACATCGTCGTACGGGCTACCCGAAGTTGTTGCCTGCCGTGGAGAATAAAGACCCCAATAATAGTGTGAATGTAACAATCGGTCCCCGTCGTCTGCCTTTCCCTGCAGATGAATATACGGGAAATCCGAAATACATCGATCAAGCTGTAGAAATGCTGAATGGTCCCGATGCCGCAGGAACTAAACTTTGGTGGGATAAGAAAGACCATTCCATTGAGAATAGTCAATCTTCAAACTAGAACGAACCTTTAAATCAATGAGATTATGAAATATAAATCAATTTTTAAGTTATGCCTACTGACTACTTTCCTGTCGGTTGCCACCATCAGTTGCGACGACTGGACGGAAATGGAAATACACGATAGTCAGGTGAATGGGTTTAAGGAACAGAATCCGCAAGAATATGCGGCATATACGCAGAATCTTCGCGCATATAAAGCAACGAAACATGCTGTCGTTTATGCCCGGTTGGATAATGCTCCGGAAGTATCTACCGGTGAGAAGGACTTTCTCCGTGCGTTGCCGGACAGTATCGATATAGTGACGATGCGTAATGCCGACCGTCTGTCCGAATATGACCGGGAAGATATGAAGTTGGTGCGTGAGGATTATGGGACGAAAGTGCTTTACTATATAGATTGCACGGCTAAAGATAAACTGAATACCTCTATAACCTCTGCTGTTGAGGCAGTGCGTACAGGGACATTTGACGGGATTGCCCTCGGTTCGGAAGGCTCTGCGGTAGACGTTTCGGTGTTAAAACCGCTGCTGGATGCTTTGGGACAGACACCGTGTCTGTTAGTTTTTGAGGGTACTCCTTCCTTGTTGCCGGAAGCGCAGCGCAGCCTTTTCAACTATTTCGTACTCGATATTTCCGGTGCATCCGATGAATATGATATAGAAACCTCCGTATTTTATGCCACCGGATATGGCAAGGCCGCTCCGGACCGTCTGTTGTTGGCTGTCACTCCTGACGGTACATTGACCGACTATAACGGAGTGACGCGCAATGCCATCGCCGGAGCTGCTTACGGTGCTCTCAATATGGAAACACCATTGGGAGGTATTGCTATTTACAATATCTCTGCCGATTACTACGATACTGATATTATTTATAAACAGACCCGTGGAGGTATTCAATTCCTGAATCCTGCTTCGGCTCACTAAACGATGTAAGCTATGAGAATACATAAACTTTATCAGTGCTTTGCAGCTGCAGTTTTGTTATTTCTGCCGGTTGCCTGTGATAATACGGATTACAGCGAAAAGTCACCGTTCGATAATTCGGCATACTTGAATGTGGCTGCCAGTAAAAATACGGAGGCTTTCACTTTTAACCGTAAGGTGACAAGCCAAACGAAGACTTTTGCGGTGAAATTGTCTTATCCGGCGGGGGATGATGTGAAGGTCAGCTTGAAGGTAGACGCTTCGTTGACTAGTGAATATAATGCAAAGAACGACACGCATTATGAAGTGCTGCCTGAAACATATTATCAGCTGTTGAAAACAGAAGTGGTGATTCCTGCCGGAAAGACTACTTCCGAAGAAGTAGGCATTAAATTCTCCAAACTCGATGAGTTGGAGATTGACGTAACTTACCTCTGCCCGCTTTCCATTGGAGGAGCCGATGGAGTGGGAGTAATGGACGGTTCGCGCACGATGTATTATTTGGTACGCCGTTCCAGTGCCATTACTACGGCAATGAACTTAAAGAATATTTATGTTGCTGTGCCTGGGTTCGATAAAGGAAGTTCGACGTCAGATGTGGTGAATAACTTGAGTGCGGTAACAATGGAAGCTATTATACGAGTGAACAGTTTCCAGCAAGAAATATCCTCTATAATGGGCATTGAACAGTATTTTCTGATGCGTATTGGGGATAAAGAATTTCCGAACCGACAGTTACAAACACAGACTACGTTTGGTAAATTCCCCGAAATCAATAACCAGAAATTACTGTTGGCAGGTGAGTGGTATCATGTGGCATTGACATGGGATATAGCTACTGCGACTATTGCTTTCTATGTAAACGGACAATTACAAAGTATAAGTACCAGTCATGGTAAAAGTGACTTGACTAGTATCAGTTTGGGAGATAAGTTACCTGATGATGAATTTGGGAATGGGGGTGATTTTAACTTCTATTTTGGGCGTTCTTATGGAGAGTCGCACGATATAAGCCGCCAGTTTGATGGTGAGATATGTGAAGCTCGCATTTGGAATGTAGCCCGTACACAAGAACAGATTTATCAGAATATGTATGAAATCTCTAACCCGACAACCGAACCGGCTTTGTGTGCTTATTGGAAGTTCGACGAAGGGACAGGCACTGTCGTGGCAGACCGAACCGGGCATGGGAACGATGCGAAGGTAGTACCTTACTGGAAAGGTAGTGACCATCTCGAAATGTACAGTAAAACCGATGCGGAATTGTGGCCGAGCGGAATCGAAGTACCGAAAGTGAATCAGGAATAAGTGTGTAGAACTTTTTAAATAATCTATATATGAAACGAATAATACGAAATATATCTTTGTGTGCGTTGCTAGCAGTGGCAATGGGAGCCTGCGAGGAAGAGGCTGCATTGGTGAACCCAAGCGTTGCGCATGACAAATCTACACAGTCACCGGAAGAAGTTGTTGAAGCCGCTTCCTTGCAAAGTGCTTCAGCACCGGGAAGTGGACTTATCTTCCGTGACTTTGTGGTACAGACAGGTGATGAACTATATGTGGAATTGGCGAAACCGGCGGAGCACGACATGACTTTTACCATAGGTTTGAATATTCCTTTAAGTAACGAGGAGTTGAAAGCTTTGCCAGCAAAGTATTATAATATATTTATAGAAAACGTGATAGAAGAACCGGGAGATAAGTTAACTATTACCAACGAGGGAAAAGTAACGATAGCTAAAGGCGAACGGAAATCGACGCGGGTAAGCTTTGCCTTATCAAGAATGACTGTTGATGCTTCAATGGCTGGGTCTCAATATCTGTTACCATTGGTAGCGATGGACGAGGATGGCAATCAATATAAGCTTTTCTATTCTATCACGGAACGAGATGAGGAATATCAGGATAGAACTAAAAAAGATTATAAAGTAGTAGCGTATATTGATACGGAAGTGATGAATCCTTTGATAGCTGACAAAACTACAGCTAAACTAGAGTATCTGAGATCTCGTAGAGACAGAGAAACGATTTATGAAAATGTACCTGTTGTTGATATTGTAAATGTGCGCAAAGCCCTTTTGGGATATGATGCTTCCTCTCGGAGAGTAATTTTGAAGTATACACCAGATATGGAATATGTGCTGAAGCACAATGTTCAGTACATTCAACCGTTGAGGCGGAATGGTCTGAAAGTGTGTCTTTCTATCGAAGGAGGTGGAACGGGAATAGGCTTCGCTAATTTGACAGATCCTCAAATAATTGATTTTGTGGCTCAAGTTAAGGTAGCTGTAGAACTGTTTCAGTTGGATGGTATTCATTTGCGTGATGAGGGAGCCGGATATGACAAGGCCGAAGCACCGACTGTCAATGAAACTTCGTATCCGAAATTAATCAAGGCTCTGCGTGAAGCAATGCCGGATATAATGCTCACTCTTGCAGATGATGGCGGTACTACAGCCACAATGAATAAAGAACAAGAGGGCATTGTAGTGGGCGATTATATTGACTTGGCTTGGAATGTAATCTGGGATTCTCCGGTAAATCCTTGGGCGGATGGTTCGGAACGCAAACCCATTGCAGGGATGACGAAAGAACGTTATGGTGGAATTGCGCTTTATATTAAAGAACGGACCCCAGAAGACATGGGATTTTTTGAAGAATTGCAGGCAAAAGCTAGAGTAATCACTATAGACGAAGGACTTGGAAAAGTTGCGGTTGTAGAAAACATTCCTTATAGGCAGTATAATTTAGAAACGATGGTTGTTGATGGATTTAAGAATCTTTTGATGTGCTTCCATGACAATAATGATGGGAATTATCCTAAATATAGTGCAGCTGTACAAGAAGCTCGAGTTGCGACGCAATTTTATGCTTTCCGCAAAGACTGGTAAGGGAATAAAATAAGGAAGAGGTTGCCCTGTAAGTCTGATAAGTATATCATTCTGTCATTCAGAATGTAGTAAAGAATCTTTTCTTTGTATATTCGAAAGAGTAGATTCTTCGCTTAGCTCTGAATGACAGAGTTAAATGATAGCAAACAATATTTTTTCGGACTGCCTCAATCCGGTAAACTTTTTATTGATATTCTTTATTTTTTCGTTTAATAATATTCATAAAACCAAGTAGAAACAACATCATAATGAAGAATGTATTGAAAATCTGGTTAGTCGACAACACTGTAACCGTCGACAACAAAGACGATAAGATCGGTCAGCTCGAATCGTCCGGTAATCTTTCGTTGCAGGATATACTCGATGAGATGCACAAGGAAGACACCGGGCTCCGTCCCGAAACCATCGAGCACGTCGTGAAGCTCTACAACCGTGTTGTGAGCGATCTCATCCTTAGCGGATATAGTGTCAACACCGGTCTTTACCACGCCATAGCGCAACTCCGCGGTGTTATCGATGGCGGAAAATGGAATCCCGAGAAGAACTCCGTCTACGTCTCCTTCACCCAAGACAAAGAACTGCGTGAAGCTATCGCCCAAACCTCTATCAGTATTTTGGGCGAACGCCAAAGCGTGATGTACGTTGCCGGATTCTCACCTGCCACCGCCATTGCAGGCCGTCCGTTCACAGTCAATGGCCGTATGTTGAAAATTGCAGGTACGGATTCTTCCGTCGGCATCACTATCACCGACAGCAAAGAACAAACCACACCTGTCGACCTCAATATGCTGGCCGTCAACAACCCGTCACAACTCACATTCATTGTTCCTGCCGGTCTGGCCGATGGCGAATATACCCTCACCGTCACTACACAGTATGCAGGAAGCACGCTCCTAAAGACACCCCGAACCGCTATCGCTACTTTCTACGTCGGCACGAAACCCGATGCAGGAGGCGGCTCCGGTTCCGGTGGTAGCGAAGGCGGCGGAGGAGGAGAAGCTCCCGATCCTGCGGCATAAAATGTTCTCTTGGAGGATGTGTCAAAACTCTTATAAACAAAAAGTCACCCTCGCTACAACTATCTGTGGCGAGGGTGACTTCGTAGAAAGGAGAGTTTTGACACATCCCCTTATGCAGAGAGGCTGCATAGCTCTATACACGCATCATGTATAGAGTTGTGCAGCCTTCGTGTATAGGGCTATACATGCTAAATGCATAACTTTGATCTTTTTCTCTGTTTTGCCCTCTTTTTCATCAAAGACTTATGTATATAGCCATAATTGAGCTTGGTATTTATTTATCTTTTTCGCATTATCTTTTTTATGGTACTAATTTATTAGTACTTTTGTCTTTACCGAAAGAAAAGATCAACGATTATGGCAAGAATAACGATTCCATACGCAGTGGCCGACTTCGCAGAAATGCGTGAACGTGGCTTTTATTATGTTGATAAGACAAATTACATTCCGGGGCTTGAAGACTATAATGCTCCCATCTTTCTCCGTCCCCGTCGTTTCGGGAAAAGTCTGCTCATCTCCATGTTGGCCCACTACTACGACCGTACGAAAGCGAATCGTTTTGAAGAACTTTTTGGCGGCACCTGGATTGGCGAACATCCTACGGATTGGCGAACATCCTACGGAAGAACATAATCAATATTTGGTGATTCGTTATGACTTCTCGGCTATGGTGATGGCGGATGATATGGAAGGGGTGGTACAGAACTTCAATGACCTGAATTGTGGACCCGTGGAAGTTACGGTAGAACATAACCGAGACCTGTTTGGTGATTTTCAGTTTACAACTCGAGGAAATGCTGTGCAGATGTTGGAGGAACTTTTGGGTTATATCAGCTCACATGGATTGCCTAAAGCATATATATTGATTGACGAATACGATAACTTCACCAATCAACTGCTTACTTCCTATAATGACTCACTTTATGAGGAAGTAACCACTAGTGATAGTTTTCTTCTCACCTTTTTTAAAGTTATCAAAGCGGGTATCGGCGAAGGCACGATTCGCACTTGTTTCTGCACAGGCGTATTGCCTGTCATCATGGACGACCTGACCAGCGGGTACAACATTGCGGAAATCCTCACATTCAAACCCGTTTTTTTGAATATGCTCGGCTTCACCTATGAAGAAACGAAAACATACTTGCGCTATGTACTTGATAAATATGCTCCCGGTGCAAGCGAAGAACGCTTCGAGGAAATCTGGCAGCTTATTGTGAACAACTACGACGGTTATCGTTTTAGCCCTGTCGGTGAACGTCTTTTTAACTCCACTATCTTAACTTATTTTTTTAAGAAATTTGCCGCTAATGCCGGAAGTATTCCCTCCGAACTGATCGATGAGAACCTGCGTACGGACATCAACTGGATTCGCCGCCTGACTCTTTCGCAGAACAACGCCAAAGAGATGCTCGATGCCCTGGTGATAGGCGGTGAATTGTCATACAACGTCAGAGATCTGTCCGGCAAATTCAACAAGAAGAAATTTTTTGAGAAAGAATTCTATCCCGTCAGCCTGTTCTACTTAGGTATGACTACCCTGAAGAGTGCATACCGCATGGTGCTCCCCAACATGACCATGCTCAGCATCTACATGGATTATTACAACCAACTGAACAAGATCGAAGGTAACGCCAGTCGTTACGTCCCGGTTTATGAACTTTATGATTCCAATCGTAGTTTTGAACCCCTTGTGCAGAACTATTTCGAGCAATATCCGGGACAATTCCCCGCACAGGTTTTCGATAAGATCAACGAGAACTTTATCCGTTGTTCTTTCTACGAGCTTGTCTCCCGCTATTTGAGCCATTGTTACACTTTTGCCATCGAACAAAATAACTCCGTCGGTCGTTCGGATTTTGAAATGATCGGCATCCCCGGCACGGATTATTACACGGACGATCGCGTGGTGGAATTTAAATACTATCGTTCCAAAGATGCCGACCGTATGCTTGCGCTCACCGAACCGCTGGTAGAACACGTAGAGCAAGTGAAAGGTTATGCCGCAGATACAAAAAGAAAATTCCCCAATTACCATGTTCGTTCGTACATTGTGTATATCTGTGCCAACAAAGGGTGGAAGTGTTGGGAGGTTTAATATGAATCATTTGTAGATAAATATGAGGAAGAAGTAATTATACTCTCTTATTCCTCGGGTAGCCATCGACTGACATTTCGTGTGTCAGTACTGAATTCTACTCCAACCTTTTTGACTTCCCGTTCATCTGCCTGATAAGGGATAAGATATCCTTTATCTTCGATTTGCTGTAATGCTTGCTCGGCTGTGCCATTTAGTTTGAATTCGAATACATAAATATACTTCGGTGTTTTGACAACTGCATCAGCCCGTCCTTTTGCACTGCGTACTTCTGCTTGTGTGAACTGTCCCATGAGTTTGAATATCAGATAGAAAACAGTCTGGTAATGCCGCTCTGTCTGGTCATTCAGTTCGTAAGGTATATCGGCAAAGAAGGCTTGAAGGCGGGTTAGAAAAGCATTGATATTGCCACTTTCCAACTCATGGACAAATTTGCCAATATAGAAATCTTGCTCATTATCGGGAATATTAGAGTAGAATGGCAGAAGGAAATTCATAAAGCCATATCTCACTTCATCATTGGGAAAAGCAAGTTGATAAGTCTTGAAACGAGGATCGTATTCTTTAATCGTCAGATACCCGCTTTGATAAATCAGCGGAATAGGATTCCTGCTTTCTGCCCGGTACTCGTTGAATGACGCTGCGTTTGCTTCCACTCCGTCAATGAGCGTTCGCAGGTCATAGTTGCTATCCATCAGCATCTTGACAAGGAAAGTAGGAGTGCCTGTCTGAAACCAGTAATTCTCAAATTTATATCCATCGAACACATTTAATACACTGAACGGATTGAACATGCCTTCTGCATATTCACAGAAATGATACCCGTCGTAAAGTGAGGTCATCTTATGGATTGTATCTTCTGGTGTCATCCGGTTGTATGAGGCCAGCTTATCCAATTCCGGAGTGAATGTATCTATCAGTTCCTGCTTGGTGATGCCGCAAATGGTGGCATAAGGCGGTTTCATGCTGATATCATTCAGTTGATTCAAATCACTGAATACACTGACTTGTGAGAATTTGGTAACACCTGTCAGAAATACGAAACGCAGATAGCGGTCAGCACTTTTCAATACTCCATAGAATGCTTTTAGCATTTTGCGGTATTCTTCAAACAAGGGCAGATTATCCAGAGCTTGCAAAAGAGGTTTGTCATATTCGTCTACTAATACGACTACTTGCTTTCCGGTTTGCACACATGCGCGTTCTATAATATAGGCGAATCGTTCTTCCGGTTGTCGATCTTGCTTTTCGGTTCCGTAGATTGCTTCCCATTTTTCCAGATGTTGGTTGAGCATCGCTATCAGATCTGCCGGAGAATCATACTTGCGTGCATTCAAGTCAATATGAAAAACCGGATAGACTTGCCAGTCAACTTCCATTTGTGAGATGGCTAGTCCTTCGAATAAGTCCTTGCGTCCCAGAAAGTAAGCCTCGAAAGTGGAAATCAGCAGGCTTTTTCCGAAACGTCGGGGACGGCTAAGGAAATAGGGGATGCTTGTGGACACCATTTTTCCGACAAGGGCGGTTTTATCTACATACAGATAATTTCCTTTGCGGATTTTCTCGAAAGTTTGTATTCCGATGGGCAATTTGCGGTTTAAATCAATCATACTTGTTCTTTGTTATAAGAATTCTACTCTTGCAAAGGTAACATATTTTGTGGGATATTGTTCTTTTAGACAAATATTCGTGTAACTTTGCAAATTGATAGTTTAAAAACAAGAAGAGAAAAAATGATAGTTTGCATAGCCGAAAAGCCGTCTGTAGCACGTGATATAGCCGAAGTACTCGGCGCTCATACCAGAAAAGAAGGATATATAGAAGGAAACGGATACCAGGTGACCTGGACATTCGGGCATCTTTGTACCCTGAAGGAGCCACATGAATACACCCCTAACTGGAAATCATGGAGCTTGAGCAGTCTGCCGATGATTCCGCCACGTTTCGGTATCAAGCTGATTGGGCATGATCCGGGTATTGAGAAGCAGTTTCATGTGATAGAGTGGCTGATGCAGAATGCGGATGAAATCATCAATTGCGGTGATGCCGGGCAGGAGGGAGAATTGATTCAGCGCTGGGTGATGCAAAAAGCTGGCGCACGCTGTCCGGTGAAGCGCCTGTGGATTTCTTCGTTGACGGAAGAAGCTATTCGTGAAGGATTCTCGAAACTGAAAGACCAAGCTGAATTTCAATCACTTTACGAAGCCGGTCTTTCCCGTGCGATGGGTGATTGGCTGTTGGGAATGAACGCTACCCGTCTTTATACCCTTAAATACGGTCAAAACAAACAGGTGCTCTCTATCGGTCGTGTACAGACACCGACGCTGGCATTGATTGTCAACCGTCAATTGGAGATAGCCAATTTTGAACCTAAACAATATTGGGAACTGAAAACAAACTATCGTAATACCACTTTCTCTGCACTCATTCGCAAAAGTGATGAAGAAATTGCCGCGGAAGAGGAAAAGAACGGCGGAAAAAAGAAAATAGATAACCCGGGCATCGACCCTATTGCCAACCGGGAAGAAGGCGAAGCATTGGTAGAACGTATTAAAGACCTACCTTTTGTAGTCACCAATGTCGGCAAGAAAGACGGGAAGGAATACGCTCCACGTTTGTTCGATTTGACTTCCCTTCAGGTAGAATGTAACAAGAAATTCGCTTATTCAGCCGATGAAACACTGAAACTGATCCAGTCTCTTTATGAGAAGAAAGTGGCTACCTATCCGCGTGTGGATACCACTTTCTTGAGCGATGATATTTATCCGAAATGTCCTGCTATCCTGAAAGGACTCCGTGATTACGAAGTCTTGACAGCTCCGTTAGCTGGCACTACACTTCTTAAATCAAAAAAGGTATTTGACAACTCGAAAGTGACGGATCACCATGCCATTATCCCAACCGGAGTCTATGCTCAAAACTTGACGGATATGGAACGTCGTGTCTACGACTTGATAGCCCGTCGTTTTATAGCCGTGTTCTATCCGGACTGTAAAATTTCTACTACCACCGTAATGGGAGAAGTGGATAAGATAGAGTTTCGGGTAACCGGAAAACAAATTCTGGAACCGGGATGGCGTGTCGTGTTTGCCAAGGAAGTAAAAGACCCTACTGAAGAAAAAGAGGAAGAGGATGAAAATGTACTTCCTGCTTTTGTGAAGGGTGAAAGTGGTCCTCATATTCCGGACCTGAATGAAAAATGGACACAGCCGCCCAGACCTTATACTGAAGCAACCTTGCTTCGTGCAATGGAAACAGCCGGAAAACTGGTGGACAATGATGAACTTCGCGATGCTTTGAAAGAGAATGGTATCGGTCGTCCGTCTACCCGTGCTGCAATCATTGAGACGTTGTTCAAGCGAAATTATATCCGTAAGGAAAGAAAGAACCTGATTGCCACCCCGACAGGAGTGGAGTTGGTGCAGCTTATTCACGAAGAATTATTGAAATCGGCAGAATTGACAGGTATTTGGGAAAAGAAGTTGCGTGAGATTGAAAAGAAAACATACGATGCCCGCCAGTTCCTCGAAGAACTAAAGCAGATGGTTTCAGAGATCGTAATGAGTGTACTTTCTGATAATACGAATCGACGCATAACTATTCAGGACGCAGTTGCTGCAAAAGCCGAAGAGAAAGAGAAGAAAGAACCTAAAAAGCGTGAACGAAAACCGAGTACACCGAAAGAAAAGAAACCAAAAGCGGAAAAAACGACGAATGAAGTGAAGACTGATTCGCCCGGTTCTCCTGCTCCGGTGGCCATGGCAGCTTCAACTCCTTCTGCGGCAGGTGAGGTAGATGCGTTTGTAGGTCAACCCTGTCCACTTTGTGGTAAAGGAACCATCATTAAAGGGAAGACTGCTTACGGGTGTTCGGAATGGAGAAATGGATGTACTTTCCGGAAGAATTTCTAATTTTCCGCACAGTAACAAGGTAAAGTGTATGGCTGAAATAGTTTAGTGGAAAACTACTTGATTTATAGAAAAATACACTATATTTGTACATAAATCTATATGGACTACTATGAACCGTTTTGCAAACTACTACAAGAAGATATTCTCGCAAGAGTATATAGATCGCACCATTTCGGGCGGTATCAAGTCACAGCTCACCTTGCTACTCGTTACCATTGCTACGGCGCTGGCTATCTTTTTTATTATCGCGATGCTCTTTTCCATCCAATTGCATGGACACGAGGAATGGGGAGAAAGGCTCTGGGCAGTGTACAACAACTTTGTCGATCCCGGTAACCAAATAGAAGAGACTGCCTGGCCTAACAGGATATTAGTGGGGCTTATCAGCATTTCGGGATCCGTTTTACTGGGCGGTGTGCTCATCTCTACTATCTCTAATATTATAGAGCGGCGTGTGGGAGTGGTATACGCGGGGCGAATGACCTACCGTAATATAAAAAATCATTATGTACTGATCGGATTCAACGAATTGTCTATCAATATGATACGTGAACTGTATGACGAATGTCCTTCGGCACGTATTTTGCTGATGAGCGGTATGGAGTCGGCAACGGTGCGGCATCGTATACAGTCGGCCCTGCCTGTTGAAGTTGAGCGACAAGTGCTTGTTTACTTTGGCAACATTGAGTCGATCGAAGAACTTCAGCGGTTGAACATAGAGAGTGCTATTGAAGTATATGTGCTGGGTGATGAAGAACGTTACGGGCGCGATGCTAAAAATATAGCTATTATGCACTTGGTAAGTACTCTGCGTGGTAAATGTTATGATGGTAAGATGATGCCTGTGTATGTACAGTTTGATAGCATCCCTTCGTATTCTAACATACAGAAAATGAATCTGCCGCCCGAAGTCTTTTGTATAGAAGGCAAGCCTAATATTTTCTTTCGGCCCTTTAATCTCCATGAAAACTTGGCCCGGCAGCTATGGAGCCTTTATGGAGCTGATTGTGAAAGGCGTTATGATCCGCTGGATTATCGCCCCATAAGCATTACACAACAACCTGATGGAAGTTGGAGTGCTACCAGTCAAGACTATGTGCATCTGGTTATCGTGGGATTCAACCGAGTGGGACGTTCGTTGCTACTCGAAGCATTGCGTATCTGCCATTATGCCAATTATGATGACCGTCTGCCTGCAGATGAACGTATACGTACCCGTATCACTTTAGTGGATCGCGAGATGGAGGCACAGAAAGACTACTTCAAAGCTCAATTCCCCTATATAGAGAGCCAAATAGATGATATTGAGGTGGAATATTGCCATGACGATATTTGCAGTACTGCTATGCGTACCCGCCTGCAGCAGTGGGCACAAAATAAGCATTGTATGCTTACAGTGGCCATTTGTGTGCATGATCCTGATTTGAGTCTTTCATTAGGACTCAACTTACCACATGAAGTTTATCAGTATCAGTGTCGTGTGCTAATCCGTCAGGAGTTTAATAATGATTTGTCGTCGATGGTGGACGACGAGAAGGGACGCTATCGCTATGTCAAGGTGTTTGGTATGGTAGACAGGGGAATAAAGAAAAACATCTTGCAAGATAAACTGGCTTTGTATGTGAACTACTTATACGATTGTTGTTATGCTGATGAAAGCCTCAAACAAAAAGAGGTATTGAAGAAGATGTATGAATCCTATGGTAACCATTCTGCTGACTTTATTTTGATGAACCACCAGGCGCAGTATTTGTGGAATAAACTAAGCGAACCACTACGTTGGGCTAATCGCTATCAGCTGGATGCCTATAGTGTATTTTGTCGCACACTGGGCTACGGCATCAGACGGAGTGACCACTCACCGGCACACATATCCGAATCTATGTTCAATGAAGATCTGCCAGCTCAAGTTTTGTATCTGTTAGTACGCATGGAGAAGTACCGATGGAATGCCGAGCGTACGGTGGCCGGCTGGAGACGTGCTAAGGTGAAGGATAAGGTATTTTTGCAACATCCTCTTATTATGCCTTTCAGCGAATTACTACAAAAGTATCCCGAGGAGGTAGAGAAGGATGCTGATGTAATTTATAATCTGCCCTACATACTGGCATTGGGAGGATATGAGCTTTATAGATTGGCCGATTAATAAGCCGACTTAACATTTATACATAAGTTAGAGAGACACTACTAACCGCAACCCGTAATCAATATCCCACCGTTGTGGGGTCACTCCATAACGGCTGGTGACTTTACAGTATTTCTCGAAGGTGTAATAACTGCCTCCGCGTAATACTTTATGCATATCCTTTTTATTTATTTAATATCTATCGCTAGAAATGAGTTCTGCGATGATAACTATCATGCGTCGAAAACCAAAAACTTCCTCATTCACTGAATAAATTCTTTTTTTTCATTAAAATCATCTTTCTTGTAGGCAATAATCGTGGCATATTTGTTATTTATAAAATGAGAGTATCAATTATTTAAATAGAAAGAATATGAAGAAAAGATTAGTAGGAGTTGCATTGGTGTTGGCTGCCGTCTCTTTGGGGAGTATACAGCCTGTGGAAGCATGTACGCGTGCAGTATACATAGGTCCTGATCAGATGGTGATAACGGGGCGTACCATGGACTGGAAAGAAGATATCATGACGAATATCTATGTGTTTCCACGTGGTATTCAGCGTGCGGGACATAACAAGGATAAAACGGTGAACTGGACTGCCAAATACGGAAGTGTGATTGCCACAGGATATGATATTGGTACTTGCGATGGAATGAACGAGAAAGGATTGGTGGCGAGTCTGCTTTTCTTACCGGAATCCATTTACTCTCTTCCCGGTGATACCCGTCCGGCAATGGGAATCAGTATTTGGACACAGTACGTACTCGATAACTTTGCTACGGTACGCGAAGCCGTGGATGAACTGAAAAAAGAGACTTTCCGAATTGATGCTCCCCGTATGCCGAATGGAGGGCCGGAATCTACCTTGCATCTGGCTATAACCGATGAAACTGGGAATACGGCTGTACTGGAATATCTGGATGGAAAATTGAGTATTCACGAAGGGAAAGAATACCGGGTGATGACAAATTCTCCCCGATATGACTATCAATTGGCTATTAATGATTATTGGAAAGAAATTGGTGGCTTACAGATGCTACCGGGAACAAATCGTGCGAGTGACCGCTTTGTCAGGGCTTCTTTCTACATTCATGCCATTCCGCAAACTGCTGATGCAAAAATTGCAGTTCCCAGTGTATTGAGTGTGATGCGTAATGTTTCTGTACCATTTGGTATTAACACGCCGGAGAAGCCTTATATTTCTTCTACCCGTTGGCGTTCCGTTTCCGATCAGAAGAATAAAGTGTATTATTTCGAATCTACTTTGACACCGAATATGTTTTGGCTGGACTTGAAGAAAATAGATTTTAGTCCGAAAGCAGGGATTAAGAAATTGTCTCTGACAAAGGGAGAGATTTATGCAGGTGATGCAGTGAAAGATTTGAAAGACAGTCAATCATTCACTTTCCTTTTCCAGACTCCGGTCATGTAATTTGTTGGTATCTGTAAATATATAAAAAGAGCGGTGGACGGGTTTGTAATCAAACACTTGTCCATCGCTCTTTTTTATATACCGTTTATAATTAGACTTTTTGTCTGTCCGCTTTATCGTCTGGCGTATTCCTGATGAAATTCAATGACTGCCTCTATCCCTTTACGGAAAATATCCAGTGAAAAGTTTTCGTTTGGTGAATGGATGGCGTCTGATTCCAAACCGAATCCCATCAATACAGTTTTGATTCCCAATACTTGTTCAAAAGTAGAAATGATAGGAATACTACCACCACGGCGTACTGCCAGCGGTTTCTTTCCGAAAGCAATTTCAAAGCCTTTTTCGGCAGCCTGATAAGCAGAAAGCGAAATCGGGCATACGTATCCTTGTCCTCCATGCATTGGAGTCACTTTCACCTGAACAGTTTCCGGAGCAATGCTTGAAATATACTCTGCAAACATCTGCGAAATCTTATGATGATCCTGATGCGGAACCAACCGGCAGGAAACTTTGGCATACGCCTTTGAAGGAAGTACGGTTTTAGAACCTTCTCCCGTATATCCGCCCCAAATGCCACATACGTCAAAAGACGGACGACAGCTGTTACGTTCCAATGTGCTGTATCCTTTTTCTCCGAAAAGCTTTTTTACGCCGATTGCTTCTTTGTATTTCTTTTCGTCAAAAGGAATATGCGCAATCATTTCCCGTTCGGCTTGCGGAACTTCTTCCACATCGTCATAGAATCCGGGAACGGTAATCCGTCCGTCGGCATCCGTCACCTTACTGATAATCTGGCAAAGTGTGTTGATGGGATTAGCCACCGCACCGCCGAAATGTCCGGAATGTAAGTCCCGGTTCGGTCCGGTTACTTCTATTTCCCAATAAGCCAGTCCGCGAAGACCGGTTGTTAAAGACGGAAGTTCAGCTCCCAGCATACTCGTATCCGAGACAAGGATGACATCTGCTTTCAGTAACTCTTTGTGTTCTTCGCAGAAAGCCTCCAGGCTGGGTGAGCCTATTTCTTCTTCACCTTCGAAGATGAATTTTACATTATTCTTCAGCAAATCGTTTTTAAGCAGATACTCGAACGCCTTTACCTGGATGAATGATTGTCCTTTGTCGTCATCTGCTCCACGTGCCCAAATATATCCGTCCCGTATTTCCGGTTCGAACGGCTGGCTTTTCCAAAGCTCCAGCGGTTCGGCCGGCATTACATCGTAATGAGCATAAACCAATACAGTCTTTGCGTCCGGATCGACCATCTTTTGAGCGAAAACAATCGGATTACCCTTTGAGGGCATCACCAATGCTTCATCTGCTCCGGCTTCAAGTAACAACTGCGCCCAGCGTTCCGCACAAGCCAGCATATCATCGTGATGCTCCGGCAGAGCACTGATACTGGGGATGCGGATGAGGCTGAACAGGTCATTCATCATTTCTGGCTCGTGCGCTATTATGTATTTCTGAATTTCGTTCATTACAGTTGCGTCGTTTTATCCAGTAAGTAATAATCAAGTATAGTCATGGCGGCCATTGCTTCTACGATAGGCACGGCACGGGGCAGTACACAAGCGTCATGGCGTCCGCGTGCTTTCAGGGTGGTGTCGATACCATCAATGTTGACGGTTTCCTGTTCCATCAGCAACGTTGCAATCGGTTTGAATACTACACGGAAATAAATATCCTGACCATTACTCAATCCTCCCTGGATACCTCCGGAGTGGTTGGTATGTGTCTCGATGCGTCCGTTGTTATTATAGAAAACATCGTTCTGTTCGGAACCTTTCATTTTTAGTCCTTTGAATCCTTCGCCGTATTCGAATGCTTTGGCAGCGTTAATGCTTAACATGGCGTTACCCAAGGCAGCATGGAGTTTGCCGAAAACAGGTTGTCCAAGTCCGATGGGGCATCCCTTGATGACGCAGGTCAGTGTGCCACCGATGGTGTCGCCTTCTCCTTTCACCTTATATATAAGGTCTGCCATTTCTTTTGCTTTTTCCGGGTCCGGACAACGTACATCGTTTGTTTCTATCAAATCAAGATCGTAATCCGAGTAAGTACCCTCCAATTTGATAGGACCTACCTGCGAAGTATAGGCAGTGATATTGATACCCAGTTGACGAAGTGCTAACTTAGCCAATGCGCCGGCTACCACGCGCGAAATCGTTTCGCGTGCGGAAGAACGTCCGCCGCCACGGTGGTCACGGATTCCGTACTTCACTGTGTACGTGTAATCAGCGTGTGAAGGACGATATACATTTTTCAGATTGTTGTAGTCATTGGAGTGTTGGTTTTCATTCCAAACGATAAAACCAATAGGGCATCCGGTGGATTTCCCTTCAAAAATACCTGAAAGAAACTCAACTTTATCAGCTTCTTTACGTGCAGTGGTAAGAATGGATTGTCCCGGACGGCGACGATTAAGTTCTTGTTGTACGAATTCTTCGTCGATGACAATTCCTGCCGGAAATCCGTCAATCACTCCTCCAACTCCTTTTCCATGAGACTCACCGAAACTTGTGAGCCGAAAGATATTGCCAAATGAATTAAACATAGTTGTGGCTTTTTTAAAATTACTATATGCAAATATAACAAAGTTTTCGATAAGAAAGTTGTGAACTCGAAATATCTTCGAAAAAGGAAGCATATTGAACCTTTTTTCTTCTTTTTAGTTTATAAGGGACGAAATTTATTATAATAACTAAACCAAAGACGTATGAAAAAGAATCTATTGTATTTATTGGCATTGGTCTGCTCTCTTACTTTCTTTGCTGCTTGTAGCAGTGACGATGACGACAGTGATAACAAGAATAATGGGAATCCTCCTGAAGAGGAAGCTGCGATAACGGCTCCGGATGTAGTCGGAACGTATTGGGGAAATCTGGATATATCCATGATACCGGATGGTTCTGACCAAGAAATTGTCATAGGAGATGGAATAGAGAAGTTTATCACCCTCTCGCAGGTCAGCAATACGGAGGTGAAGATTGAACTGAAGGAGTTTGAATTGTTCATCAATCAACAGATTCTGAAGTTTGGAGATATTGTTGTTGATAAGTGTGAAGTGAAGAAAGGGGAAGGTGTGTCTACATTTACCGGACAGCAAGACCTTACGTTTGAGGGAAATGCCGCTGCTTTGGGTACCTGTCCTGTAACTGTTACGGGAACGGTAGAAGATGGAAATGCAGACATGGCCATTAACGTGAAAGTGCCTACATTGCAACAGACTGTAAAAGTGACCTATTCTGGAGTGAAACAGGTGGCGGAGTCTGGTGGAAATTAATTCCTTGTTCACCACAGATTACACAGATTAACACAGATTATTTATATTGATAGTCTATGACTTATAAATCAATCTGTGTTAATCTGTGTAATCTGTGGTGAGACTTAAAATGCGTACCCAAAACCTATATTCAAATAGATAGGATACATTGCAAAAGTGATTGTATTAAAATCGCTTTTAAATATATCGTTCAATCCCCAGGTGAGATCAGCATACACATTGAGGTGCTTGAAAGCTCGCCATCCGGCTCCCACCTGTAATCCCCACTGGAAATGTCTCAAGTCGTCCGAGAAATCGTAGGTTGCAATTTTGCCGTCGGTAAATTCTACTTTCGGACCGGTGGGAGCATCTTCCCGCAAATATCCTTCGTACACATGACCTGAAAATTCTCTTGAAAGCAGATACGAGAAATAAGGTCCGGCTTTGATGTTCCATCGGTTACTTAGTTTGTAGGTAGCCATTAGAGGTATAGTCAGTCCGGCGGTATGTACTTTGGTTTTCACTCCGCCCGTCCATACTCCGCTGATTCTTTCACCTCCTTGTCCGAGAATTTCCATATTGTAATTTTTTACGGTGGCTTCGGTGGTCATTGCTTTGTTTTCGAGCCGGAGTCCGACTATGATTCCGAGTTTGTTCTGAACGGCAATCCATTTGGTTACTTCGCCCCCTATGCTGATGGCCAGTGTCGGGTTATATCCGTCAATCGAACGGATTTCTACCGGAAGGGGAAGCGGGGCTGTGCCGCCAATGCTGAAACCTGCTTTGATTTCATATTCCAGTCCGTGAAGGGCGGAACGGATCAGCGTTTCATTTCGGTCTACCTGTGAATAGCCAGGGAGAGCTATTCCTATACAGGCTAATAAACTGAATATATACGGATAGATTTTCATCATTATGGTTGTTATAAAGTTATTTAATTCCGTTCGTTTGATAATGTGCACGTTTTGTGTGGGTACATTGCTTGAGTGTATTATGAGGTATTGTTATGGAAAATCCTTCATCGAAATCCCGCTAATTTTCCGAGTGATAGATTAACTCGGCCTCGTCGATCAGTAATGTACTTCCGATTGCTCCGTTAAAATGATCTCCTTCCAGACTTGAGGTAAACACAATGGCTATATTATATTTCCCATCCCTTAGCTTCTCCTTATCAATGAATTTTCCGGGGAGAGTGATGAAAGGAAGTTTAAAGTAAGTCCATTCGTTCGTTTCTTTGGCATTATTAATCCGTGCTGTTGAAACCAGGTTCGGACTGGTGAATGTATTTGTTCCGTCGAGAGTGGGAACAGATTCACTGGTTTCGTACATGATGGCATATATGTCACAGATGTCCCGTTTCCCGTTCACAGGTTTTCCTCCCTCTGTAAACTGATCTCCTGCTTTGTATTTATAATAACCAGCTAGATAAGTGGGTACATGCCGGAAAGGAAGGCCGAATTTAGTCGCTTTCAGTGGATTGCTCATTGCGTTACTCACATCGAAAGAACCGATAAACAGATTTCCTGCTGCAATAGGCATTCCTGCTAGCTGACCGAAGAATCCGGTACTGCGTGTCACTAAGGAGAGGCATTTGCCGGCTTTTCCGTCCGTTATTTGGAAAGTGGGATAATCATCGGCTGTTTTGGCTACTCCGGTCATGGCATAACCCGCATTTCCGCTGGCCCATTCCATGACGACCTTATCTCTTTCGCGTTCTACAAATATGTAGTACTTTTTTCCGCCCAGTGTATCTTCGAAATTATAGTTCGTGGCAAGTTCCGTGTCGATCACTGATACTGTATATGCTTTTTTCCAAATACCGTCGGCAGCTGTGACAGTATATTCCTGTGGGGTATTGAAATTTCGTTCTGTGCCGCTAAGTGGACTGATCGTAGCTCCTGGAGTCAATGTAAATTCAGGTTTGAGTTCTGAAATATCAGTTCCCGGACCGACAAAGATAGTTATGGAATTATTGTTAATAATAGGGCTGGTTGTCATGGCTACTCCCGGTAGTATACAACTTAATATGTCTGCTTCTGCATTGAGAGCTTCTTCGCGGATGCATGAAGAGGAAACAATAGCTAGTAGCAAATAGACAATTACGTGTTTTGCTTTCATTTTTCTATCAATTCTTTCTGTTAAAGTTTGGTATATGGGAGATTTTATAACAATATGAGATTTTATTTGTTCATTATAGAATGTTGGAAAAGAAAGAATTTCCTATTTTTGTGGAATCAAAACTTATAAGTCTATGACTGAATCAGAAAGAAGGCAAATTATAGAATTGATTAAGAAGGAGGTCATTCCGGCTATCGGATGTACGGAACCTATCGCAGTAGCGCTTTGTGTTGCTAAGGCTGCCGAAACATTGGGAGCGAAACCGGAAAAGATAGAAGTCCTGTTAAGTGCTAATATATTAAAGAATGCTATGGGAGTAGGAATTCCGGGAACGGGTATGGTCGGGCTTCCCATAGCGGTTGCTTTGGGTGCGTTGATTGGCAAATCAGATTATCAGTTGGAGGTGTTGAGGGATTGTACATCGGAAGCGGTGGAACAGGGAAAACTGTTTATCGCAGAAAAACGGATTTGTATTTCTCTAAAAGAAGATATTACGGAAAAGCTTTATATTGAAGTGAACTGTAAAACGGGAGATAAAACGGCTAAAGCCATCATTGCCGGTGGACATACTACTTTTATATATATAGCCAAAGATGAACAAATGTTGCTCGACAATCAACAGACAGCTAGCGAAGAAGAGGAAGAGGCTTCGCTCGAACTAAATTTGCGCAAGGTCTATGATTTTGCACTGACTGCTCCGCTGGATGAAATCCGTTTCATCCTTGACACAGCCCGTTTGAACAAAGCTGCTGCCGAACAAGCATTTAAAGGTAACTACGGACATTCTTTAGGGAAAATGCTTCGGGGAACTTATGAGCATAAAGTGATGGGGGATAGCGTGTTTTCTCATATCCTCTCTTATACGTCGGCTGCCTGCGACGCCCGTATGGCTGGCGCTATGATTCCTGTAATGAGTAATTCCGGCAGTGGTAATCAGGGGATATCCGCTACACTTCCTGTCGTTGTCTTTGCAGAAGAAAACGGAAAAAGTGAAGAAGAACTGATCCGTGCTTTAATGCTTAGCCATCTCACTGTTATATATATCAAACAAAGTTTGGGGCGTCTGTCTGCTTTGTGTGGTTGTGTGGTAGCTGCCACAGGTTCCAGTTGTGGAATCACCTGGTTAATGGGAGGAAACTACAATCAGGTTGCCTTCGCTGTTCAAAACATGATTGCCAATTTGACAGGAATGATTTGTGACGGTGCAAAACCGAGTTGTGCCTTGAAGGTAACCACCGGAGTTTCGACAGCCGTACTGTCTGCCATGATGGCAATGGAAGACCGTTGTGTGACTTCCGTAGAAGGAATTATAGATGAAGATGTAGACCAAAGTATCCGTAACCTGACAAGAATCGGCTCGCAAGCCATGAACGAAACGGATAAAATGGTGCTTGACATCATGACGCACAAAGGATGCTGATTTTAAGTATTAAGTATCAAGTATTAAGTATTAGGCATTAAGTATTAGCCGGAATGACGGCATAAAAAAAGTATTAAGTATTAAAACTCCGGCTATATTCGCACGAAATTAATACTTAATACTTTATACTTAATACTTCAATTAATGACAGTGTCCGCCTTCGCAACCGCAGTCGTCGCCACAGCCATCACCGCAGCTGTCGCATCCGCAACCGCAACCACCTTCGCCACTCATCATTTTCACCAATTCCTGGATTTCTTCGTTGGTAGCAGGACGGCTTTCCAGTATTTCACCTTCGAAAATCAGGTCGGCACCAGCCAACGGGTGATTGAGGTCAACTACTACAACATCCGGTTTAATTTCTACTACGCTGGCATTCACGCGCTGACCGTCGCCAGTCATCAAAGGTACGATGTTACCTTCTTTAATACGTTCGCTGTCAAACTTGCCATCTATTTCAAAAATATTTTTGGGGAGGTCAATAACGTGTTGTTCGTCATATTGTCCGTAAGCCTTATCTGCCGGAATGGTAAAATCAAATTTATCACCTTTAGAAAGAGCAGTTATCTGATTTTCGAAATCTTCGAGTGTTGTTCCTAATCCTGAAATGAATTGAAAGGGATGTTCTGCTTTTGCTTCTTCGAACAACTCTTTTTCACCATCTTCCATTGTATATAGTTTGTATGCAACGGTAATGTACTTGTTTTCTACTGTTTCCATCTGATCTTTTTTGTTTCTGATTAATAATTCCCGTAAATACGGGTCTACAAAGATACGAATTATTTGCTTGTACTCCGGTATAGGGAGGGTAAATTTCAGATTATTAAGTGCTTTTGTCAGAAAAAGGAAGTGAGGTGCGCAGTTAGATAATAGTTGTAAATTCAACCTTTAAGTGATAAAATAGAGAAATAATACCTCTCTTTTCTTACAATTATTCGCTTTTAAGTGATTTTTTTCTTCGATTTGTTTGGATATAATAAAAAAGCCCTTACCTTTGCAGCACGAAAATAAAGAAAAGAAGATATGAATATGTTACATACATCTATTAACCTAGCAGTCCTGCATATTATTCGCGTCGTGGTGGTCCCATCAAGAGCGTGAGAAAGGTTTTTGTGTTGTATGTGTTCGTACCATAAAAGATAGAATTTAGAGCCTTTCTCACTTGTGTGAGGAAGGCTCTTTAATTAAAAGATAGATTGAAATGAAAAAGCAATTACGCAGTTCGTTTAGTACACAAGGCCGTCGGATGGCGGGAGCCCGTGCATTGTGGGCAGCCAACGGCATGAAGAAGAATCAAATGGGTAAACCCATTATCGCTATCGTCAATTCGTTCACACAGTTTGTCCCGGGGCATGTACACCTACATGAAATCGGTCAGCTGGTGAAGGCAGAGATTGAGAAGCTGGGATGCTTCGCTGCGGAATTCAATACAATAGCTATCGACGATGGTATAGCAATGGGACATGACGGTATGCTTTATTCGCTTCCTTCACGTGACATCATTGCAGATAGCGTAGAATATATGGTTAATGCGCACAAGGCGGATGCAATGGTATGTATCAGTAATTGCGATAAGATCACTCCCGGAATGTTAATGGCGGCTATGCGTCTGAATATCCCTGCCGTATTTGTATCGGGTGGTCCGATGGAAGCGGGAGAATGGAATGGCCAGCACCTGGATTTGATCGATGCGATGATTAAATCGGCCGACGAGAGTGTTAGCGATCAGGAAGTAGCGAATATCGAGCAAAATGCTTGTCCTACTTGCGGATGCTGCTCCGGTATGTTTACCGCCAACTCGATGAACTGCCTGAATGAAGCAATCGGACTGGCTCTTCCCGGCAACGGAACCATTGTAGCGACACACGAAAACCGTACGCAACTTTTCAAAGACGCTGCGGAACTGATCGTGAAAAATGCAAAATTATATTATGAAGAAGGAGACGAAAGTGTACTTCCCCGTAGCATCGCTACCCGTCAGGCTTTCCTGAACGCCATGACGCTGGATATAGCAATGGGGGGATCTACCAATACGGTTCTTCACTTGTTGGCTGTTGCTCACGAAGCAGAGGTAGACTTCAAGATGGATGATATCGACATGCTTTCCCGCAAGGCTCCTTGTCTCTGCAAGGTGGCTCCCAATACACAGAAATATCATATTCAGGATGTAAACCGTGCCGGTGGTATCATTGCCATTATGGACGAACTGGCAAAGGGAGGTTTGATAGATACATCCGTTCGTCGGGTAGACGGAATGTCACTGGCAGAAGCCATTAATGAATATTCAATCACCAGCCCGAATGTGAGCGAAAAAGCAATTAAGAAATATTCGAGCGCAGCCGGAAATAAATTCAATCTCGTACTTGGTTCACAAGGTATGTACTATAAGGAACTGGATAAGGACCGTGCAAACGGATGTATTCGTGACTTGGAACATGCTTACAGCAAAGACGGCGGACTGGCCGTATTGAAAGGTAATATTGCTCAAGATGGTTGTGTAGTAAAAACAGCAGGTGTAGACGAAAGTATCTGGAAGTTTACCGGACCTGCCAAAGTATTTGATTCGCAAGAAGCAGCCTGTGAAGGCATCCTCGGAGGTCGAGTCGTCAGTGGCGACGTCGTCGTCATCACGCACGAAGGTCCGAAGGGTGGTCCCGGTATGCAGGAAATGCTTTATCCTACCTCTTATATAAAATCCCGTCATCTCGGAAAAGAATGTGCTTTGATTACCGACGGACGTTTCAGCGGTGGAACTTCCGGATTGAGTATCGGACATATTTCTCCTGAAGCGGCAGCTGGAGGCAATATCGGAAAAATTGTAGACGGAGACATTATCGAAATCGATATTCCGGCCCGGAAGATTAACGTGCGACTGACGGATGAAGAACTGGCGGCCCGTCCGATGACTCCTGTTACTCGTGACCGTTATGTACCGAAGAGCCTGAAGGCGTATGCCAGCATGGTAAGCTCTGCCGATAAGGGAGCAGTGAGAATTATATAATATAGTTGGTGATAGTTGATAGGTAATAGTTAGCTGCGCAGCACTTAGCGCAATGATTGTAAACCATTCATTTTCAACTGTCATTTCTCAACTATCATTTATCATTTATCAACTATCAACTAATATGAAAGATTTAATAACAGGTGCAGAGGCTTTGATGCGCTCCTTGGAACATCAGGGAGTGACTACCATCTTTGGTTACCCCGGTGGTTCTATTATGCCGGTATTCGATGCCTTGTACGATCATCAAAATATATTGAATCATATCTTGGTTCGTCACGAACAGGGAGCTGCCCATGCCGCACAGGGTTATGCCCGTGTATCGGGTGATGTAGGTGTTTGCCTGGTGACGAGCGGTCCCGGAGCAACCAATACGGTAACAGGCATTGCGGATGCGATGATCGATAGTACGCCTATCGTAGTGATTGCCGGACAGGTCGGAACAGGCTTTCTTGGGACGGATGCTTTTCAGGAAGTTGACTTGGTAGGTATCACCCAGCCAATCACTAAATGGAGTTATCAGATTCGCCGTGCGGAAGATGTAGCCTGGGCGGTAGCACGTGCGTTTTACATTGCTCGTAGTGGTCGTCCGGGGCCGGTGGTACTGGACTTTGCCAAAAATGCGCAAGTAGAGAAAACGAAATACGAACCGACGAAAGTCGATTTTATCCGTAGCTATGTTCCTGTTCCCGATACGGACGAGGAGTCTGTACAGGCTGCTGCCGAACTGATTAATAACGCTGAACGTCCGCTTGTATTGGTTGGACAAGGTGTTGAACAGGGAAATGCACAGAGCGAATTGCGCGAGTTTATCGAAAAAGCGGATATGCCTGCGGGTTGTACGCTGCTCGGGCTTTCGGCTTTGCCAACAGAACATCCGTTGAATAAAGGTATGTTGGGTATGCACGGCAATCTGGGACCGAATATCAATACCAATAAATGTGATGTGCTGATTGCTGTTGGTATGCGTTTTGACGACCGTGTGACCGGTAATTTGGCTACTTATGCCAAACAGGCAAAAGTGATTCATTTTGATATCGATCCTGCGGAAGTTAATAAGAATGTAAAGGTAGATGTAGCTGTATTGGGAGATTGCAAGGAAACACTGGCTTCTGTGACGAAACTTCTGAAAAAGAACACTCATACCGAATGGATTGATAGCTTCAAAGAATATGAGAAAGTAGAGGAGGAAAAAGTAATCCGTCCCGAACTTCATCCTGCCACAAACTCTTTGAGTATGGGGGAAGTGGTACGTGCGGTAAGTGATGCTACTCACCATGAAGCTGTTTTGGTAACAGATGTAGGTCAAAATCAGATGATATCTGCACGCTACTTTAAATATACGAAAGAACGCAGTATCATTACTTCCGGAGGACTTGGAACAATGGGCTTCGGGCTTCCCGCAGCTATCGGGGCAACTTTCGGAGCACCGGAACGCACCGTATGCGTATTTATGGGAGATGGCGGACTGCAAATGAATATTCAGGAACTGGGTACGATTATGGAGCAGAAGGCTCCGGTGAAGATTATCTGCCTGAACAATAATTACCTAGGAAACGTACGTCAGTGGCAAGCTATGTTTTTCAACCGTCGCTATTCGTTTACCCCGATGTTGAATCCGGATTATATGAAAGTGGCCTCGGCTTATGATATTCCTTCCAAACGTGCTTTCACTCGTGAAGAACTGAAGGAAGCTATTGCTGAAATGCTGGCAACGGACGGTCCGTTCCTGCTCGAAGCTTGCGTGGTGGAAGAAGGCAATGTTTTGCCGATGACTCCTCCAGGTGGTTCGGTAAACCAGATGTTGCTGGAGTGCTAGGAGAAGTTGAGAGTTGAGAATGGAGAGTTGAGAGTTCGCATTTAAAAAATTAGAGTTATGAGTGATAAAACGTTATATACAATCATTGTTCATTCGGAGAATATAGCTGGGTTGCTGAATCAGGTAACTGCTGTATTTACCCGTCGGCAAATAAATATTGAGAGTCTGAATGTATCTGCTTCTTCTATTAAAGGTGTACATAAGTATACAATAACAGCCTGGACTGATAAGGACATCATTGAGAAGGTAGTGAAACAGATCGAAAAGAAGATCGACGTGATTCAGGCACATTATTTCACAGAGGATGAGATTTATTTCCACGAGATTGCATTATATAAGGTGTCTACTCCTGCTTTTCAGGAGAATCCGGAAGCATCCAAGCTGATTCGTAGATACAATGCACGTATAGTAGAAGTCAATCCGGTATTTTCTATTGTCGAGAAAAATGGAATGAGCGAAGATATAACTTCGCTCTATGGTGAACTGAAGGCTTTGAATTGTGTTTTGCAGTTTGTTCGTTCGGGACGTGTAGCGATTACTACCAGCTGCTTTGAACGGGTGAATGAGTTTCTCGATGGACGGGAAGCTATGTATAACCAAAGTAAAAACCAATAAGAATAATGAGTGAAGAAAATAGAATAGGGACTTATCAGTTTGTGGCAGAACCGTTCCATGTTGACTTCAACGGACGTCTGACTATGGGGGTACTGGGAAATCATCTGCTGAATTGTGCAGGTTTTCACGCCAATGACCGTGGTTTTGGTATTGCAACGCTGAATGAGGACAATTACACATGGGTGCTTTCACGTCTGGCTATTGAGTTGGATGAAATGCCTTATCAGTATGAGAATTTCTCGGTTCAGACGTGGGTGGAAAATGTCTACCGCTTGTTTACGGACCGTAATTTTGCTATTATTGATAAGGATGGGAAGAAGATTGGCTACGCACGTTCCGTATGGGCAATGATTAATCTTAATACCCGCAAGCCTGCCGACTTGTTGACTTTGCATGGGGGAAGTATCGTAGACTATGTCTGTGATGAGCCTTGCCCGATTGAAAAGCCTTCACGCATCAAAGTGACAAGCGATCAGCCGATAGCTACCCTGACGGCAAAATACAGTGATATAGATATCAACGGTCATGTAAACAGCATCCGTTACATCGAGCATATCCTTGATTTGTTCCCGATTGAATTGTATAAGACCAAACGTATCCGTCGTTTTGAAATGGCGTATGTGGCGGAAAGCTATTTTGGTGATGAACTCTCTTTCTTCTGCGATGAAGTGAACGCAAACGAGTTTCACGTAGAAGTGAAGAAGAATGGCAACGAAGTTGTTTGCCGCTCGAAAGTGATATTTGAATAAATGTGAGAATATAAAATCAATTAATAACAGATGGCGTAAGTCATCAAAAACTAAAAACAAAAAGAAAATGGCACAGTTGAATTTTGGAGGTACTACTGAAACTGTAGTAATCCGTGACGAATTTCCATTGGAAAAAGCTCGTGAAGTATTGAAAAATGAAACAATCGCTGTAATCGGTTATGGCGTACAGGGTCCTGGACAGGCGCTGAACTTGCGTGATAACGGTTTCAATGTAATCGTTGGTCAACGTGAAGGAAAAACATACGATAAGGCAGTAGCGGACGGATGGGTTCCGGGTGAAACTTTGTTCGGTATCGAAGAAGCTTGTGAGAAAGGTACTATTGTAATGTGTCTGTTGTCTGACGCAGCAGTAATGTCTGTATGGCCTACTATCAAGCCTTACCTGACTGCCGGAAAAGCTCTTTATTTCTCACACGGTTTTGCTATCACTTGGAACAACCGTACAGGTGTAGTTCCTCCTGCTGATATCGACGTTATCATGGTTGCTCCTAAAGGTTCGGGTACATCTTTGCGTACTATGTTCCTCGAAGGACGTGGCTTGAACTCTTCTTATGCTATCTATCAGGATGCTACAGGCAAGGCTTACGAAAGAACTATCGCACTAGGTATCGGTATCGGTTCCGGTTATCTGTTCGAAACAACTTTCCAACGTGAAGCTACTTCTGACTTGACAGGTGAACGTGGTTCATTGATGGGTGCTATCCAAGGTTTGTTGCTGGCACAGTACGAAGTATTGCGTGAAAACGGTCATAGTCCTTCTGAAGCATTCAATGAAACAGTGGAAGAACTGACACAGTCATTGATGCCGTTGTTCGCAAAGAACGGTATGGACTGGATGTACGCTAACTGCTCTACTACTGCTCAACGTGGTGCTCTCGATTGGATGGGCCCATTCCACGATGCTATCAAACCGGTAGTTGAAAAGTTGTATAACAGTGTGAAGACTGGTAACGAAGCGCAGATTTCTATCGACAGTAATTCACAACCTGATTATCGTGAAAAATTGAACGAAGAACTCCGTCAATTACGCGAAAGCGAAATGTGGCAGACTGCTGTAACTGTTCGTAAACTTCGTCCGGAGAATAATTAAACTGGATAAATTATACAAGTTTTAAGAGGGGAGAGAGCAAATAGTTCTCTCCTTTTTTATTGGAAATACATTGTATAAAAGGAGGAGTGAATCCTTTAAATTGCTTTTTTTAGAAAAATATATCTATAATATGACTAAAATATGCAAGTTTATGTTTATATTTGCACCATCAAATAAAATAAACGAGAAGTATGATGTATTTTAACTTGCCCAAAAGAATGATTAACATTACTAAATTAGTATGTGTTATTGGTGTTGTTTCTGTTGCTTTCTCCAGCTGTTTGCAGAAAGATGTATATGATCCTGCTAATTCAGGAGATAAAGAAGAGGAGGTTACTTTAGATAACTATTTCAACTTTGCTACTACTAAAAATATTCAATTGAATATTGATTATGGAAAGGAATGTCCTAGAGCTTATTTTGAAGTTTATGCTGAAAATCCGCTTTCTTATGTGGCAGAAGGCGGTCAGATTATAAAGAAAGCAGGGGTGTCACACATTGCAACCGGATTTACAGATATACAAGGACGTTATATCAAACCGGCTTCTTTCCCGACAGCTGTTTCAGAAGTTTATATTTATTCTCCGGATTTTGGTGTGCCGACTTTGTATAAAACTAAAGTTGTCGGTTCGGATGTCAGCGCAAAAATAACCTTCGAGAATGCTCTTGATGTTACTCCTGTGGACTCATCAACGAGAAGTGCACAAACAAGATCCTCTTTGAAATTTATTACAAATGTAATTCCGAATGTATTAGGAACTTGGAATGTAAATACTGGTAGACCTAACTATCTGGATGCTTCTCAAAAAATAAATGTGGACGCAACTCTCAAGAGTTATATAACGACATATTTTCCGGAAGGAAAGAATAATGTAGGAACTAATTTAGTCTCTGATGATGCTGATATTCTGATAAAAGAAGATGCGAATGTCGTTGTCAACTATTTCGGAGGAGATACAGGTGCGCAAAGTGTGTTTGCTTACTATTGTTATTCGGAAAATGCCAGTATTGATGAAATAAGACAAGCTGCAAAGCATGCATGTGTAATCTTCCCTAATGCACATAAAAGTAGTCTGGGTAATTATAGTGGGGTTGCGGTAAATTTGAAATATATAAATGAGACAGGCAGCTTTCCGGAAGAAGAACCGGAACGTATCCCAGCAGGTACAAAGATTGGTTTCCTAATTTGGAATGACGGTTGGAGAGGTGTTAAGGCCAATGGAAATATGTTCTATTCGACTAAATCTTTGAATAGTGACAAAATTTCTCACACTGCAATTTTTGCAGCAAAAAATAAAGCAGGTGAAAGAGTGAATGTGATAACAATGGAAGACTGGAAAAATGGAGAAAATGACTATAATGATGTTGCTTTCGTCATCTCTTCTAATCCTATTGCTGCTATTGAAGTGCCGGATGTTCCTAATCCGGGTGATCGGCAAGGAACAGAAAAGTATTCTGGAGTGCTTGGTTTTGAAGATAACTGGCCGGAACAAGGAGATTATGACTTGAATGATGTGGTCATGAAATATCAGTCAAGCGTTGATTATAATATAGATAATAAGGTGCTTAATATTATTGATAAGTTCACCTTGGCTTGGACGGGAGCTAATTATAAGAATTCGTTTGCTTATGAAGTTCCTTTCGATTTGAGTAAAGCTTCTAAAGTAACGGTTAATGGTAGTGAAGCTTCTTCCTATTCAGGTAATGTGATAACATTATTCAAGGATGCTAAAGCTGAATTGGGAGTATCCAATGTGAATGCGGAGGATATGATTAATCAGAATATTCAAGAGAAGACATATACGGTATCCATACAATTTAATAATCCTACTCTTGATAAATCAGTGGTGGTAGCTCCTTATAATCCTTTTATAAAAGTATTCAACTCTGCCACAGAAGTCCATCTGACAGATCATAAGCCGACAACTGGTGCGAATAATCGTTTCCCTTCCGGAGCTGATATTTCTCGTGGTGATGTAGATGGTACCTATTTCATTTGCAAGGATGGTTTTCCGTTTGCTATTCATGTAGATGCACGTTTGGACGCTTCTATTTTGAATTTAGATCTTAAAAAGGAGAATCAGCGCATTGACAAAACATATCCTAAATTTGCAGAATGGGCAAAAACGCGCGATCCGCAAATAAAATGGTGGAAATAGTTGGAGCGCATTAGAATAATCGACTATCTTTGAGGGTGAAAAATTAAGAATAGTACTGATGTAAAATATTGTTTGTTTTGTTTGTGTTAAAAAAAGTGTGGTTTCGGGAGAAAGTGTGCTTTGTTAAAAGGAGGATTAAGTATTTAATCCTCCTTTTTAATGAATAACATCAACCTTTTATAGAAAGGATGCTTGGCAAGGGTGGAAGCGTCTCCTAATATAACAAGTTTCATTCGTGCCCGCGTAATCGCTACATTCATTCTTCGCAAGTCATTTAGAAACCCGATTTGTCCGTCCTCGTTGGCACGTACGAGACTGATGAAAATAACGTCTCGCTCCTGTCCCTGAAAGCCGTCTACCGTATTCACGGTGATGAGGCTGCGGAAAGGGCGTAAAAAGCTGCTTCCTTTTATTTTTCCTCTCAAATATTGCACTTGTGCCTTGTATGGCGAAATCAGACCGAAATCAATTCTTTCATCCAGTATTCGCTCTTTGCCGATACGTCCGATGTAAGTTTCCAGTTCTTGCAGTAGTAGGTTGGCTTCCTGCTTATTGATGCGTCCGAAGCTTTCTCCTACAAAATCTTCGTGAAAGTCCATCTCTGAAGTATCGATCCAGTTCATGGGAGTGTCGAAATCAAGAATCCCCCGATAGCGTACTTCCGGAGCAGCTTCCAGTTCTCCATGATAAAACCAGTCGGAGGGAAACTGCATGATGGTTTCATGCATTCTGTACTGTACTTTTAATAGAGAGACCGCGGAAGGTTTTTGCTGAACTACTTTTTCCATTAATGTATGATCCAATCCTCCACGGGAAGCTTCTATACATTTGATAGTCGGCGGAAGCTGACAATGATCTCCTGCAAGGATGACCCGGTCTGCTTTGCGGATAGCGATCCAGCAGGCAGCTTCGAGGGCTTGTGCAGCTTCGTCGATGAATAAAGTCGGAAAACGACGTCCGTTGAGCAGGCGGTGGTTGCTGCTGACTAGGGTAGAAGCAATTACGCGGGCACTGTCGAAAAGATCGGCATTGATTTGTATTTCCAACTCCGTGGCACGATCGCGGAGACGACTCATGCGATTACGCATCCCTTCCCGTTCAGAATAACTACCCCGGCGCATCCGGCTACCCATTTCGCGGATAGATTTACGGATTCCCCAAAGCTCCGGATAGGCAGGATGACTTTCAAACCGGCGTTCGTAGGTGGATGAAAGCATTTTGTCGTTGACCCGGGTTGGATTTCCAATGCGGAGCACGGGGACTCCCCGATCTACCAGTTTCTCACAAATCCAGTCGACAGCCGTGTTGCTTTGCGCACAAACAAGCACTTGTGGTTCCCGATGCAATGTTTCGTAAATCGCTTCGACAAGAGTCGTTGTCTTTCCGGTTCCCGGAGGACCGTGAACAATAGATACGTCACGCGTACAGAGCACCTTGTTGACTGCTGTTTCCTGTGTACTGTTCAGCCATGGGAAGCGGACAGGATATAATTCGCGGAATCCCGGCTTTTGGGTACCCAACAAAATGTCACGCAGTTCCGCCAGGCGGTTGTCCTTGGCACGTATCGTGTCTTCCAGTGCTTCGAACATGGCCCGGTACGATGTTTCGTCAAAATAAAGTTGTACCCCCAGTATACCGTCAGTTTGCAGTTCCGCTAAAGCTCCCGCTCCGGGGAGTACAACGACCATTCGTTCTTCGTCGGCAAAGCTGACGGTAGCGATGAAATCCATATACTTCACTTTTCCTTCGAATGACTGGTGGAAAAAGCAAACAGGGCGGCCGAAGTCAAAGGAATGCTCTATTTCTTTATTTTCGGTCCGTGTAATATCTATTACAAGCTGATTCAGCGAATTGTAGTAACTTCGGCCAAGAGAGACAGGATACCAGCAGAGACCGCGCTTCACTTTACGGGCAACGCCCATTGTTTCGGTCTGCCGCTTAAATTCTTCCTTCTCATATTCATACTCCATCCGCAGGAGGAGTTGCTGCTGCTGAAGGTCTATAATGGGACTTTTCGGATTATTACTCATAATAGGCGCAAAGGTAACAAATCTTCGTTCCGGGTAGAAAAAATATTTCATTTTGTTAAACATTACTCGAACGCCGTTCGTTATTTTAATAGATAGACTAAAAAAACAAAAAGCAATATGGTATATGATGTGACTATGTTAGAAGCTTTCTACGCTGCTTATAAAGGAAAGGTAGAACACGTACGGGCTATACTGAAACGCCCTTTGACGTTGGCCGAGAAAATTTTGTATGCTCATCTGTATGATGTAGCCGATTTGAAAGATTACAAACGGGGGGAGGATTATGTGAATTTCCGTCCCGACCGTGTGGCTATGCAGGATGCAACTGCGCAGATGGCTTTGCTCCAATTTATGAATGCAGGTAAGGATCAGGTGGCTGTGCCTTCGACAGTGCATTGCGATCACTTGATACAGGCGTATAAAGGTGCAAAGGCGGATATTGCTACGGCAAGACTGACTAATGAAGAAGTATACGATTTCCTCCGTGATGTATCTTCCCGTTATGGCATCGGCTTCTGGAAACCGGGAGCAGGAATTATCCATCAGGTAGTGCTCGAAAACTATGCTTTCCCCGGTGGTATGATGGTGGGAACAGACTCTCATACGCCTAATGCAGGCGGACTGGGCATGGTGGCTATCGGTGTCGGTGGCGCGGATGCCGTGGATGTGATGACAGGAATGGAATG
Source organism: Bacteroides sp. 1001302B_160321_D4 (assembly GCF_015667765.1). Classification (NCBI taxonomy): domain Bacteria; kingdom Pseudomonadati; phylum Bacteroidota; class Bacteroidia; order Bacteroidales; family Bacteroidaceae; genus Bacteroides; species Bacteroides sp. 1001302B_160321_D4. The sequence goes on from NZ_JADPLO010000011.1 coordinate 106,489, forward strand.
GGAGCTGAAAATGCCGAAGATTATCGGTGTCCGTCTGACCGGAAAACTAAGCGGTTGGACCTCTCCGAAAGACGTGATTCTGAAGCTGGCCGGCATCCTTACCGTAAAAGGAGGAACGAATGCTATTATCGAATATTTTGGTCCCGGAACCGAATCCCTTTCTGCTACCGGGAAAGCTACCATTTGCAATATGGGTGCCGAAGTTGGAGCTACTACCTCTTTATTCCCGTTTGACGGACGCATGGCTACTTATTTGAGAGCTACCGGAAGAGATTGTGTAGTCGATTGGGCTGAATCTGTTGGTGCAGACCTTCGTGCAGACGACATTGTGACCGACGAACCATCCAACTATTACGACCGTGTAATTGAAATAGACTTGTCAGAACTCGAACCTTATATAAACGGGCCGTTTACACCGGATGCCGCTACTCCCATCTCTGAATTTGCAGAAAAAGTGTTATTGAACGGCTACCCCCGTAAAATGGAGGTAGGCTTGATAGGTTCATGTACCAATTCTTCTTATCAGGATTTGAGCCGTGCAGCTTCTCTGGCAAAGCAGGTGACAGAAAAGAATTTGAGCGTTGCTTCTCCGCTGATCGTCAATCCGGGTTCGGAGCAAATCCGGGCTACTGCCGAAAGAGACGGTATGATTGAAGCTTTTGAACGGCTGGGAGCCACGATTATGGCAAATGCTTGTGGACCTTGTATCGGTCAGTGGAAACGTGAGACGGACGATCCGACACGAAAGAACTCAATCGTCACCTCTTTCAATCGTAATTTTGCCAAACGCGCTGATGGTAATCCCAACACATACGCGTTTGTAGCTTCTCCGGAACTAACGATGGCGTTAACAATAGCCGGCGATCTCTGTTTCAACCCGTTGAAAGACAGACTGGTGAATCATAACGGAGAAAAAGTGAAACTCTCCGAGCCTGTAGGAGATGAACTTCCCTTGAAAGGTTTTGAACAGGGAAATGAAGGGTATATTGCCCCGCACGGAGCAAAAACGGAAATCAGGGTAAAACCGGATTCCCAACGTCTCCAGCTTCTGACTCCTTTCCCGGCATGGGACGGACAGGACTTGCTGAACATGCCTTTATTGATTAAAGCACAGGGAAAATGTACTACCGACCATATCTCTATGGCAGGTCCGTGGCTCCGCTTCCGGGGACATTTGGAGAATATTTCCGACAATATGCTGATGGGAGCTGTCAATGCTTTCAATGGTGAAACGAACCGTGTTTGGAATCGTTCGACAAATACTTATGGAACAGTTTCCGGTACGGCAAAGATGTATAAATCCGAAGGTATTCCGTCTATTGTTGTTGCCGAGGAGAATTATGGAGAAGGTTCCAGCCGTGAACATGCAGCCATGGAACCACGCTTCCTCAATGTACGTGTCATTTTGGCTAAGAGTTTTGCCCGTATCCACGAAACAAATCTGAAAAAACAAGGGATGCTTGCTCTTACTTTTGTAGATAAAGCAGACTATGACAAGATTCGGGAACACGATCTTTTGTCCGTATCAGGCTTAGTCCATTTCGCACCGGGGCGCAATCTGACGATTATTCTTCATCACGAAGACGGAACGAAAGAAAGTTTTGAAGTGCAACATACCTATAATGAACAGCAGATAGCCTGGTTTCGTGCCGGTTCTGCCTTAAATGCAAGATAAAAAATGAGCAAAATAACTATGCAAACAGATGGTACGCTGTTGGTACCCGATGTGCCTACCGTACCTTATATTACCGGCGATGGAGTAGGAGCCGAAGTGACTCCTGCCATGCAAGCCGTAGTGGACGCAGCTATCCGGAAAGCATACGGCGGCAAACGTCGGATCGAATGGAAAGAAGTGTTGGCGGGAGAACGTGCCTTCAACGCGACTGGTTCCTGGTTGCCGGATGAAACAATGGAAACCTTTCAGGAATACCTGGTAGGAATCAAAGGTCCGTTGACAACTCCTGTCGGAGGTGGAATCCGTTCGTTGAACGTAGCACTGCGTCAGACACTTGATTTATACGTCTGTCTTCGTCCGGTTCGTTGGTATCAGGGAGTACAGTCGCCTGTCAAATCACCGGAGAAAGTGAATATGTGTGTGTTCCGTGAAAATACGGAAGATATTTATGCAGGTATCGAATGGGAAGCCGGAACTCCGGAGGCTGAAAAGTTCTATCAATTCCTGAAAGACGAAATGGGCGTGACAAAAGTCCGTTTCCCGGAAACCTCTTCTTTCGGTGTGAAACCTGTATCACGTGAGGGCACGGAGCGTCTTGTGCGTGCTGCCTGCCAGTATGCGATCGACCATCATTTGCCTTCCGTAACACTGGTGCATAAAGGAAATATCATGAAGTTTACCGAAGGTGGTTTCAAAAAATGGGGCTACGAACTGGCGCAACGTGAATTTGGCGATGCTTTGGCAGATGGCAGACTGGTGATAAAAGATTGCATTGCAGATGCTTTCTTGCAAAATACACTCCTGATTCCCGAAGAATATTCCGTAATAGCCACCTTAAACCTCAATGGAGACTACGTTTCTGACCAACTGGCGGCTATGGTAGGCGGTATCGGCATCGCTCCGGGAGCAAATATCAACTACCAGACAGGGCATGCCATCTTTGAAGCAACTCACGGAACAGCTCCCAATATTGCGGGAAAAGATGTGGTGAACCCTTGTTCTATTATCCTTTCGGCAGTAATGATGCTCGAATATTTTGACTGGAAAGAAGCGGCTGCTCTGATAGAGAAAGCCTTGGAACAAAGCTTCCTGGACGCTCGCGCTACACACGATTTAGCCCGTTTTATGCCGAATGGAACCTCCCTCTCTACTTCCGCTTTCACTCGTGAGATCGTGGAAAGAATTGAAAAATAAAAGTAACGAATAAAAAACGAAGAAAGATGAAAAAAGAGTACTTGATTTACAAGCTTTCCGAGGAAATGAAGGAAGCTACCCGGATTGATACAGAATTGTTCTCCAAGTTTGATGTGAAGCGCGGATTGCGTAATGAAGACGGCACAGGTGTATTGGTAGGTTTAACCAGAATCGGTAATGTAGTAGGATATGAACGTGTTCCGGGTGGTGGGTTGAAACCCATACCGGGAAAACTGTTCTATCGCGGTTATGATGTAGAAGATATTTCTCACGCTATAATCAAAGAGAAACGCTTTGGCTTCGAAGAAGTGGCTTACCTATTGCTTTCCGGACGTCTGCCGGATAAAGAAGAATTGCTTTCTTTCCGTGAGTTGATTAACGACAATATGCCGTTGGAACAGAAAACGAAAATGAACATCATCGAGTTGGAAGGAAACAACATCATGAATATTCTTTCACGCAGTGTATTGGAAATGTATCGTTTTGACGCAAATGCGGATGATACCTCCCGGGATAACCTGATGCGTCAGAGTATTGAACTGATTTCAAAGTTCCCCACTATCATCGCTTATGCTTATAATATGCTTCGTCATGCTACTTTCGGACGTTCTCTGCATATCCGCCATCCGCAGGAAAAGCTCTCTATTGCCGAGAATTTCCTGTATATGCTGAAAAAAGACTATACTGAACTGGATGCACGCACCCTCGATTTGTTATTGATTCTTCAGGCAGAGCACGGTGGTGGTAATAACTCCACTTTCACCGTTCGCGTAACTTCTTCTACCGGAACAGATACTTATTCGGCCATCGCCGCTGGTATCGGTTCGCTGAAAGGCCCGCTTCACGGAGGTGCCAATATTCAGGTTGCTGACATGTTCCAGCACCTGAAGGAAAATATCAAAGACTGGACAAGTGTAGATGAGATAGACACTTACTACACCCGAATGTTGAACAAAGAAGTGTATAACAAAACCGGATTGATCTATGGTATCGGACATGCCGTTTATACCATCTCTGACCCTCGTGCTCTTCTATTGAAAGAACTGGCTCGCGACCTTGCCCGTGAAAAAGGCAGAGAAAGCGAATTTGCTTTTCTCGAACTGTTGGAAGAACGTGCCATCGCTACTTTCGGACGGGTTAAAAACAACGGAAAGACAGTGTCCAGCAATATCGACTTCTATTCGGGCTTCGTGTATGAAATGATCGGTTTGCCGCAGGAAATCTTCACTCCACTGTTTGCCATGGCACGTATCGTAGGCTGGTGTGCACACCGCAATGAAGAATTGACCTTCGACGGTAAACGGATTATCCGCCCGGCTTATAAAAATGTACTTGATGATTTGGCTTATATCCCAATTAAGAAACGCTGATAATAACCAATCCTTTTATTAAATAGATAAGTAATCCCGGATGTGTGCCCGATCATTTCAGAAGCGCATCCGGGAAATTTTACATTTTCTCCTTTTTTATGTTCGTAAAAGAATGTACTTCAGATTCTTTCTATTTTTTGTATCGTCGTTTATCTCCTTTTTGTTATTTTTGCGTGTTACAAAATAGATCGGTATGAGTATAGATACTTTTAATCTGTTTCTGGGGGTGATGAGCCTGATTGCTTTGTTTGTTTTTATCGCCCTTTACTTTGTGAAAGCCGGATATGGTATTTTCCGCACAGCATCGTGGGGAGTAGCTATCTCCAATAAACTAGCCTGGATATTGATGGAAGCTCCGGTTTTTGTGGTGATGTGTGTGATGTGGATCTATTCCGAACGTCGGTTCGAGCCGGTGATTTTCACTTTCTTCCTCTTCTTTCAAATTCACTATTTTCAGCGTGCTTTCATCTTCCCTTTGCTATTGAAAGGAAAAAGTAAGATGCCGCTGGCAATCATGTCGATGGGAGTTCTTTTTAATCTGCTGAATGGTTATATGCAAGGAAAATGGATTTTCTATCTTGCTCCCGAAACGATGTATCAAGCCGGTTGGTTTACTTCACCGTGGTTTATTATCGGCACACTGCTCTTTTTCGCAGGTATGCTGTTGAACTGGCAGTCGGATTATATCATCCGACATTTGCGCAAACCGGGAGACACCCGGCATTATCTGCCTCAAAAAGGAATGTACCGTTATGTCACTTCCGCCAACTATTTCGGTGAGATAGTAGAATGGGCAGGTTGGGCGATACTCACTTGTTCACTTTCCGGCCTGGTCTTCCTTTGGTGGACGATTGCTAACCTTGTTCCCCGTGCCAACGCTATTTGGTGCCGTTACCGCGAAGAATTCGGAGACGCAGTGGGAGAACGGAAACGAGTGTTCCCTTTCCTTTATTAGGGGCGCTTTTTATCATGACTTACGTATGACTTAAATAAAATATCAACTACTATGGAATCTAAACTTTTTAGCCCGGTCACCTTTGGTCCTTTGACGCTGCGGAATCGAACGATCCGTTCGGCAGCTTTTGAGAGCATGTGTCCGGAGAATACTCCCACGCAAATGTTGCTGGATTACCATCGGTCGGTAGCTGCGGGGGGAGTAGGTATGACAACAGTGGCTTATGCTGCCGTGACACAAAGCGGACTTTCTTTCGACCGTCAGTTGTGGTTGCGTCCGTCTATTATTCCCCGTTTACACGAACTGACAAAAGCCGTGCACGATGAAGGTGCCGCAGTAGGTATACAAATCGGGCATTGTGGAAATATGTCCCATAAAAATATATGTGGTGTCACTCCTATATCCGCATCTTCAGGCTTCAACCTCTATTCTCCTACGTTTGTGCGTGGAATGGAAAAAGAGGAGCTTCCGGAAATGGCGAAAGCGTATGGAAATGCAGTCAATCTGGCGAGGAAAGCCGGGTTTGACGCCGTTGAAGTACATGCGGGGCACGGCTATTTGATTAGTCAATTCCTGTCTCCCTACACCAATCATCGGAAAGATGAATATGGCGGTTCGCTCGAAAACCGGATGCGTTTTATGGATATGGTGATGGAAGAAGTGATGAAAGCGGCGGGCAATGATATGGCAGTTTTTGTAAAAATGAATATGCGCGACGGCTTCAAAGGAGGAATGGAGATTGACGAATCCATACAAGTGGCCAAACGTCTGTTGGAACTTGGCGCTCATGGATTGGTGTTGAGTGGTGGTTTTGTCAGCAAAGCGCCGATGTATGTGATGAGAGGTGCCATGCCGATTCGTTCGATGTCTTACTATATGAATTGTTGGTGGCTGAAATACGGAGTCCGTATGTTTGGCAAATGGATGATACCCTCTGTACCCTTCAAAGAGGCCTATTTCCTTGAAGATGCACTGAAATTCCGTGCGGCTCTTCCGGATGCGCCGTTGATTTATGTCGGTGGTCTTGTTTCCCGTCAGAAAATAGATGAAGTGCTCGATTCCGGTTTTGATGCCGTGCAGATGGCGAGAGCATTACTCAACGAACCGGGATTCGTGAACCGGATGAAACAGGAGGAACAAGCACGCTGCAACTGTGGACACAGTAATTATTGCATAGGACGTATGTATACGATAGAAATGGCTTGTCATCAACATTTGAAAGAACAATTACCTTCCTCTTTACAAAAAGAGATTGATAAACTGGAGAAAAAATGAGTGAAATGAAATGGGCAATCATCACCGGTGCGGACGGAGGAATGGGAACAGAAATAACACGTGCCGTAGCCAAAGCCGGTTATCGAATCATTATGGCTTGTTATCATCCGCAGAAAGCGGAGGTTGTTCGTGAACGTTTGAGCAAGGAAACCGGAAACCCGGATTTGGAAGTAATAGCTATCGATTTATCTTCTATGCAATCCGTAGTTGCTTTTGCCAGTCAGATCTTAGAAAGGAATCTTCCCATCTCTTTGTTGATGAATAATGCCGGAACGATGGAGACAGGTTTTCATACTACTTCCGAAGGATTCGAACGAACGGTAAGTGTGAACTACATGGGACCTTATCTGCTTACCCGGAAATTAATTCCGTTGATGGTGCGTGGAGCGCGTATCGTAAATATGGTTTCCTGTACATACGCAATCGGCAAGCTCGACTTCCCAGATTTCTTTCATAGAGGGAAAACGGGAACGTTTTGGAGGATTCCTGTTTACAGTAACACGAAGCTGGCTTTATTATTGTTTACTTTCGAGCTTTCCGAACAACTTCGAGAGAAGGGGATTACCGTCAATGCTGCCGATCCGGGAATTGTTTCTACTGATATCATCACTATGCACAAGTGGTTCGATCCGTTGACGGATATTTTTTTCCGTCCTTTTATCCGTAAACCCAAGAAAGGGGCTTCTACGGCAATCGGTTTACTGTTGGACGAGAAGGAAGCCGGTGTGACAGGACAACTGTATGTCAATAACCACCGGAAAAACTTGTCTGATAAATACACGAATCATGTGCAAAAAGAGCAGTTGTGGGAGGTAACGGAACGTGCGTTGGCGAGTTGGCTGAAGTAGGTTTTCTTTTCTTTTTTTATTTAAATTATCCAGTATTTACTTATATATAGGTATTGTACATATCTATATACCTCATTTTTGTTGTCTTATTTTTACCAATAGATAGGGATTGTTTGGCATCCCTCTTTCTGCTTACCTTTGCATCGCTTTTAGAGCAATGAAAAGGTATAAAGTAAAAAGGTAAAAAGGAGATGAGCAATAAATATTTTTTGGTTTTTCTGGCATTCTTGTTTTCCGTATCCGTATATTCACAACATGGGCGTCACCGTAGTAGTTTAATTTCGGGCAGAGTGATGTCTACAGAGAAAGAAGTGGTGGATTTTGCGACAGTTTATCTGAAAGGAACCAACCAAGGATGCTATACAGATGAAAAAGGTATATATCATTTGAAAACTACAGCAGGTGAATATACACTTGTCGTTTCGGCTATCGGTTATCAAACGGTAGAAAAGAAAGTTAAATTAGCCAAGGGAGAAAGAATAAAAGTAAACGTCACTATCGCACCGGCGGTAAAAGAACTGGGAGAGGTGCTGGTCACGACATCCGGAGTCGGTCGTGTGAATCAATCTGCTTTTAATGCGGTAGCCATTGATGCGAAGAAATTGCATAACAGTACGCAGACTTTGGCGGGTGCACTGACTAAAGTGCCCGGTGTAAAACTCCGCGAATCAGGTGGAGTGGGATCGGATATGCAATTGTATATCGATGGCTTTAGCGGGAAACATGTGAAAATCTTCATTGACGGCATACCACAGGAGGGAGCCGGTGCCGCATTCGATTTGAACAATGTTCCTATTAATTTTGCCGACCGTATAGAAGTCTATAAAGGAGTGGTTCCTGTAGGATTCGGAACCGATGCTATTGGGGGAGTGGTTAATATTGTCACCAACAAGCAACCCGGAAAGTGGTTTATGGACGCTTCCTATTCTTACGGGTCATTTAATACTCATAAATCATACGTGCGCTTCGGACAAACGTTCAAGAATGGTTTTATGTATGAGGTCAATGCTTTTCAAAACTTTTCGGATAATGATTATTATGTAGACACTTACGTACGCGAATTTGAGATTAAAGAAGATGGAAGCGTACGTTTTCCGCCACTTGATAAAAATAAGATTTATCATCTGAAACGTTTTAATGACCAGTATCATAATGAAGCCGTGATTGGAAAAATCGGCCTGGTAGGAAAGAAATGGGCAGACCGTTTGGCGTTGAGTTTCAATTATTCCCATTTCTATAAAGAGATACAAACAGGCGTTTATCAAGATGTCGTGTTCGGTGAAAAATTCCGCAAAGGACATTCGTTGGTCCCTTCTTTAGAATATTACAAAAAGAACTTATTGGTGAAAAACCTGGATCTGCTGTTGACTGCCAATTACAATCATAATATCACCAACAATGTCGATACCGCTTCGCGGGCTTACAACTGGCGTGGAGATTTTTATGAAAAAGGTAGCCGGGGAGAACAGTCTTACCAGAACAGTGAATCTAAAAATAGAAACTGGAATGGGACGCTGAAGATGAATTATCATATCGGACAGGCGCATACGTTTACTTTCAGTCATGTAATCAGTGATTTTGAACGTACGAGCCGTTCTGCCATCGGTGCTTCTTCCAAATTCACGGACTTTTCTATTCCTAAAATCACTCGTAAAAACGTCAGCGGGCTTTCTTACCGTCTGATGCCGTCGGACAGATGGAATGTGTCGGCATTTGCCAAATATTATCGGCAATACAACAAGGGACCGGTATCGCAGAATACGGATGGAATAGGCAATTATATCAATCTGTCCAATACGGCAAGCGCTCTTGGATATGGAGCGGCAGGTACCTATTTTATATGGAAAGATCTTCAGGTGAAACTTTCGTACGAAAAGGCTTTCCGCCTGCCGACCACGGACGAACTCTTTGGAGATGAAGACCTTGAAGCTGGCAAAATGAATCTGAAACCGGAGAAAAGTGATAATGTCAATTTGAGTTTCAGCTATAATCATCAGTTTGGCAAGCATGGATTGTATGCCGAGGCCGGTTTGATATATCGGGATACGAAAGATTACATAAAAAGAGGACTGGACGTATTGGGAGGAACAAGCTACGGATATTATGAGAACCACGGTCACGTAAGGACCAAAGGGTATAATTTGTCATTGCTTTATAGCTTCTCGCGTTGGTTTGATATAGGAGGAACATTCAATAGCATCGATACTCGTGATTACGAAAAGTTTCTGGCGGGTTCCTCTTTGCAAGAAAGCATGCACTATAAAGTGCGTATGCCGAATCTGCCCTATCGTTATGCTAATATCAATGCAAATTTTTATTGGAATGACCTGTTTGTCAAAGGAAATGTGTTGAGCATCGGCTATGATAGCTACTGGCAGCACGATTTTCCTCTTTACTGGGAAAATCTCGGAGATAAAGATTCAAAGAATATGGTGCCGGAACAGTTTTCTCATAATCTGTCTTTGTCCTACACCATGAAGAATGGACGTTATAATGTATCATTTGAATGTAGGAATTTCACCGATGCCCAACTGTTTGACAATTTTAGCCTGCAAAAAGCGGGGCGCGCATTCTATGGAAAGTTCAGAGTGTTTTTCGGTAAATAATAAGAGTAAGTTTTTAGTATCAATCAATAATAAAGAATATATGAAGAAGTTTTTATTACAGGCTTTTGCCGTAGCTTTTTGTTTGAGTAGCGGTGTGTTTGTGGCATCTTGCGACGATGATAATAATCCGGTGGATAACCCGCCGATTGATGGAGAAACGGCTTATGTGGTGGCTGCCACAACTGGTGAAGCAAGTTATTTGGTAGTAGCCAATTCTTTGGATGAAGGAACAGTGTCGACTCAAGGGAATGGAACCGAAGTGATTGGCGGTACCTATTGGGTATATAAAGGACTGGATTATGTGTTTGCTTTAGTTTATAATAAAGGTGGCGCAGGTACAGGAGCTTCCTATTATTTGGGGGCAGATGGTAAAATGAAAGAAAAGTACACATACACTTATAATCGTATCACGTCTTATGGGACCTGGGGGGATAAAGTGGTGACTGTTTCCACCGGGGACTCGAAAATAACGGATGAGGATCAGAATGTGGCTCAAGCATTGTTGTTCAACTATCTGGATGCAACCGACGGCAGTCAGGAAGAGGGTACCTTGCTTGCCGAAAATTACTTGGGTAATGGTGAAAAAGTTTCATGGGCAGGTCTGGTTGAAGCTAACAATAAGATTTATACATCTGTCATCCCAATGGGAATGAGTAAGTACGGTATTAAAAAATGGCCGGAAGCTGTGACAGATCAGGAACTTGTGACTAAGACTGACGGTGGTAGCGGCAGCGGTGCATATACAGCCGGTGTTATTCCTTCTACACAATACCCGGATAATGCTTACGTGGCAATTTATAATGGCACGAACTTTAATGAGACTCCGGTGATTGCCAAGACTGATAAAATAGGCTATGCATGCGGTCGTATGCGTTCACAATATTATCAGACCATTTGGGCCGCTGATAATGGTGACGTCTATGTGTTCTCTCCCGGATATGGACGTACGGCAGTTTCATCTTCAGATTTGAAGAAGGTAACAGGACAGAAGCCTTCGGGCGCAATGCGTATCAAAGCAGGCGCAACAGATTTCGATCCGGATTACTATGTGAACTTTGAAGAGATAGGCACAAAACACCCTATTTTCCGTTGCTGGCACATCTCTGAAGATTACTTCCTGCTTCAATTGTATAAAAAGGGAGCGGAAGATATGATTAATGGCGGTACAAGTGCAGATGTCAGCGAATTGGCTATTTTCAAGGCGGAAGATAAGACGATTATGCCTGTTACAGGTCTGCCGGCTGACGGAAAGTTTGGTGGCGAGCCTTATGGAGAAAAAGGGTATGCTTATATGGCTGTCACTGTGACTACGGGCGAGAAACCGGCCTTCTATAAAATAGACGCAAAAACAGGCAAGGCAGTCAAAGGTTTAACGGTAGAAGCTGACGCTATCACTACGGTAGGTAAGATGGAATATCTTTCAAAATAATACAGTCGGTTAAATAGAGAATCTTTTGTATATAAAAGCCTGCCGAGCGGAAAGCTTTGCAGGCTTTTTCAAGAAATAGGATTGAAAACATGAAAAAAATATTCAGAAAGATACATTTGTGGCTTTCCGTCCCTTTCGGACTGATAATAACTCTTGTCTGCTTCTCCGGTGCCATGCTGGTATTTGAAAATGAGGTGAATGAGTGGTTTCGACGCGATCTTTACTACGTGGAAACGGTAAAGGAGTCTCCTCTTCCTATGGATAAGTTGCTTGAAAAAGTGGCGACGACATTGCCTGACAGTGTATCGGTGACCGGTGTCAGCATATCTTCTGATCCCGGACGTGCGTATCAGGTTAGTCTTTCCAAACCACGTCGTGCATCTTTGTATGTAGACCAGTATACGGGCGAAGTAAAAGGAAAAAGCGAGCGTAGCGGCTTTTTTATGTTTATGTTCCGAATGCATCGCTGGCTGCTGGATAGTATGAATCCGGGAAATGAAGGGATCTTTTGGGGCAAAATGATTGTAGGTGTCAGTACGCTTTTACTTGTTTTTGTACTGATTTCGGGAATTGTCATTTGGTGGCCGCGTACACGTAAAGCATTGAAGAATAGCCTGAAAATAACAGCAACAAAAGGTTGGAGAAGGTTTTGGTATGACTTGCATGTGGCAGGTGGAATGTATGCTCTGATCTTTCTACTGGCTATGGCACTGACGGGATTGACCTGGTCTTTTCCGTGGTATCGGACAGCTTTCTATAAGGTCTTCGGGGTGGAAGTACAGCAACGTGCCGCCCAAGGACATGAACAGAAAAGTGATGCTCAAAAGAGGGATACCAAACTGGCAGCCCATCGGGAAAAGAAAAGAGAAGGAAATGAGGTTCGAAAGGGTGAAAGAAGCAGACGTCCGGAAAACAATCACAGTGATATGTACTCGGTAACTTCACCATTCGTTTATTGGCAGGAGATTTATGATAAACTAAGACGTCAGAATCCGGAGTATAAGCAAATCAGTATTTCTTCTGGTACGGCAAGCGTGTCTTTCAACCGTTTCGGGAATCAGCGGGCATCTGACCGTTATTCTTTCAATACGGATAATGGTGAATTTACAGAAACAAGTCTTTATCAACATCAAGACAAGTCGGGAAAGATTCGTGGTTGGATTTATTCTGTGCATGTTGGTAACTGGGGAGGAATGTTTACTCGCATACTTACCTTTATTGCTGCCTTATTGGGGGCTGCACTACCACTGACTGGATATTATTTATGGATAAAAAGACTCATAAAGGTACGGAAATGAATGAAATTTTTTCCTACTATAAAGTTGAAAAACATAAAAACATCTGCCACCTGCAACGAAAAGCGTGTAATACACTAGTTAATAAATAGTTGGAACGTTGCAGATACCTGTGGCAGATAGGTTGCAGATAAAGTATCTGCAACACGTTATATAATCAAAGAAAAAGCCTTGATTCCTTTGTGCAAAGCTATGGGATAATTGGGATGACTCTATGGAGAAATTTTGGTATCTCTACGGGGAAACGACAGTATCCTTACGTAGAAACTGTAGTGTCCCGCCTTAGAAACTCTCGTTTCCTGCCGTGGAAA
>NZ_JADPLO010000120.1:0-5644 GCF_015667765.1 Bacteroides sp. 1001302B_160321_D4
ATCATTCTTGTTAAAGGTTACGGCGCAAAGATATGGCGGCTAACAACTTATGTCAAGGCGGAAAATAGAATGGTTACTTTTATTGAAGTGAGAGTCTGTTTGTAACTAGAATGCCATTGGCACAGGGAAATGAATTCATTTCAGAGAAACGAGCTTTGCTACTTAATTAGGCCACAGGGAGTAATTAATGTCTGCTTCTATTTTGTTTTCTATCTCATCGGGCAGAGGTGCGAAGAAATCCATGTTAGTCAGGTTCTCGATGCTATCTATTGTTACCGCATAGGATGATAGAGGTTCTACTGCCTGCTCATTATTGAATAAGAAACCGATAGCTCGCATCGGCTTGACAAAAGGAGAAAGGACTACTTTAAAAAACTTTTGAGGTACTACGACTTTATTCTTTCCGATTGTTTTGGGATGTTTTTCAATAATAGGGCCACATATAATAATGATGGCGCTGTCTGCTATGGCCCAATTCCGGATCTTTTCTTCCAGATTTTTCCATCCTCTTCTGTTTAGTTGTGGATGTTGCGGACACATATTGCTGAAATAAAATGATTCTTTCATAGCTTCAGGACTCCATTTCATATCTGCGGCGGGAGCCATATGACCTTTGTCATATCCTGAACGGGTATAGTCGGCATTTGTGGCAATCGGACCTGTCACTAGTGGATCGGCAATAAAACGATTACCTCTTTTTTCTTTTCCTTTGGTTTCTTCCCTGGTTAATTCGTAAGAAACCCAGTTGGGAATTTTTAAATCTTTGTTATATGATACCGTATATCCGCTATGGCGGATGATTTGTTCTTGCCGGGGAACTAGTGATATGGGTGTCTCCAGATCTTTACCGGGTGGAATTTGAAAGGAAGTATCAGTTTGCGGTTCGTTATTTTTCTGGATATTAATTTGCTGGCAATACAAATAAACACCAAAAAGAATAGGAATGAGCACGATAATGGCGATGATACATCCTAATCTATTATTAGAGTGTGATTTCTTTTTGAATAGTTTTCTGTTTTTACCTTTTTTATTTCGATTCATTGATTGGCTGGTGATGACAGGTTTGTTTTATTCTTCTTTTCTCATGCTGAATTCGCAACCGCAATATTGTTGGTTGTAAAAGTTATATTCTTTAATGATGGCAATACGTCGTTCGCTAAGTCCCCCTTTCCGCCAATTCTGTTCCCAGTACGTAACATCCGGGTAAGAGGCGGTAGCATATTGTCCGGCTTCATTGATCTGCTCCAGGCTTTTCCAACGACTGGAGACAAGTGTCGTGGTAATTACAGAGAAACCATGTTCGTGTGCGTAACGGGCTGTCTCCAATAAACGCAGTTTAAAACAACGTAGGCAACGTGCTCCTCTTTCAGGTTCCTGCTCCATTCCTATTATGTGACATCGCCAGTTTTCATGATCGTAATCAGCATCTATGATCTCCAATCCCAATGATTGGGCATAGCGCGTACATTCTTCTTTTCTTATCATATACTCTTCCTGCGGATAAATATTAGGATTGCAATAATAAATAACGGGGGTGATATGATGTTGCATCATACATTCAATAATGGCTGATGAACAAGGAGCACAACAAGTATGAAGCAAGACTTTATCGGCTCCTCCCGGAACTTCGAGTTGGAATTTCTTTTTCATGCTGTAAAGTTAGTACATATTTACGATACGAGTCAATGGTTTATGTTTTATTCAGAATAGTTTTTTTAGTATCTTTGTCCACTCAAGTTTATAACAGAACAATAATGAATGAATTAAATTGCGGGCAAGAAGAGCAATATGCAGGCCCGGAGAAGAAAAAAAGTACCTCGAAAATTGTAAAGAGAACTTTAGTTGTGGCTGCATTAGCTTTGGCGGTATATGTTGTATATTCCGTAGTTTATTTATTTGTTTCGCCTGATCGTAATATTCAGCAAATCTATCTGGTTCCCGAAGATGCTGCGTTTATCATTCAATCATCGGCTCCGATTGAAGATTGGGAAAAGTTTAGTGGAAGTGAAACATGGCAATGTCTGAAGAAAGCGAAATCTTTCGAGGAAGTAACGGAGAGTGTAGAGAAGCTCGATTCGGTAGTCAAAAGTAATAAAGTGTTGTTGTCGCTTGTTGGTGAACGGGATATGCTTATTTCGCTTCACAAGACCCGTGCTACAAAGTGGGATTTTCTGCTGATTCTGGATATGCAGAAAACATCGAAAATGGATTTATTGAAAGACCAGGTGGAAACCGTATTGGTCATGAGTGGCTTTACTGTCACCAACCGGATGCATAACGGCATTAATATCCTTGAAATGCGTGATTCTGAAACAAGGGATATTTTCTATATTGCTTTTGTGGATAATCATTTGGTAGGATCTTATACGTCCGGGCTTGTCGAATCGGCTATTGATTCGCGTAATAAACCCAAAATCGGACTCGACCAGTCTTTTATTGAAACGGAGAAGTTGGTTTCCGGTAAGGGGCTTGTCAGAGTCTTTATTAATTATGCGCGCGTACCTCAATTCATGTCTATTTATCTGGGGGCAAGAAACGAATACATTGATCTGTTTAGCAATTCTATGAATTTTGCCGGACTTTACCTAAATACGGATAAGGAGCGGATGGAAGTGAAAGGGTATACGTTGAGAAAAGATTCTGCCGATCCTTATGTCACTGCTTTATTGAATTCGGGAAAACATAAAATGAAAGCGCATGAGATTCTGTCCGGGCGGACGGCTCTATATACCAATATAGGTTTCAACAACCCGGTAACTTTTGTAAAAGAGCTGGAGAATGCGATGTCGGTTCATAATAAACAATTGTATGATTCTTATCAAAGTTCCCGGAAAAAGATTGAAGGGCTATTCGGGATATCTTTGGAAGAAAACTTTTTGAGTTGGATGTCGGGAGAATTTGCTATTACGCAATCCGAACCGGGGTTGTTGGGACATGACCCAGAACTAATTCTGGCTATCAGAGCTAAAAGTATAAAAGATGCCCGTAAGAACATGGAATTAATAGAAAAGAAGATTAAGCGGCGCAGCCCGGTTAAGATTAAAACAGTCAATTATAAAGATTTTGAGATTAATTACATCGAAATGAAAGGCTTTTTCCGCCTGTTCTTTGGAAAACTATTTGATAAATTTGAAAAGCCATATTATACTTATGTCGATGATTATGTAGTTTTTAGTAATAAGGCTGCATCTTTGCTCTCTTTTGTGGAAGATTACGAGCAGAAGAATTTATTGAAAAATAATCCGGGATTTGAAAATGCGCTTTCCTATTTAAAGTCGAGTTCTACCATTTTCTTATATACGGATGTGCACAAGTTTTATTCCCAACTGAAACCTATGATGAATCCTGCCACATGGAATGAAATACAATCCAATAAAGATATTCTGTATTCGTTTCCTTACTGGACTATGCAGGTTATAGGAGATGGACGGTCAGCTTCTTTGCAATATGTGATGGATTACAGTCCATATCAACCGGAGGAGGTTGTTGCCGTTGCTGCCGATGAAGATGATGAGGAAATGAACGAAGATGCTGAAACTGAAAAAGAACAGATGAGCGAATTGAAGCGTTTCTATGTCGAAAAGTTTGAAGGAAACGTTTTGAGGGAGTTTTATTCGGAGGGAGCGTTGAAGAGTGAAGTGGAAGTAAAGGAAGGAAAACGTCACGGTCGTTACCGTGAATATTATGAAGATGGGACATTGAAGCTTCGTGGAAAGTATGCAAATAATAAACCGAAGGGTACATGGAAGTACTATACCGAGGACGGAAAATTTGAGCGCAAAGAAAAGTTCTAGATTACGTCAACAAAAGTTGATTTAAAAATTATGCTCAAAAAATAATCGGATTCTTTTTGTTTTCTCAAATAAAGCTGTAATTTTGCACGCCGTAAACGAGAGACAAACGCCGCTATAGCTCAGTTGGTAGAGCAACGCATTCGTAACGCGTAGGTCGCCAGTTCAAGTCTGGCTAGCGGCTCTCAAACTAGAACGCTGATTATTTTAATTAATAATCAGCGTTCTAATTTTTACAGGATTCCCTATTCTTATTTTAAAAGGGAAATCCTGCGTATGTAATAGATGTGAAATATAAAAATGTAATCTATGTTGAGTCGTATTATTGTTTTAGTGGTTGCCGGAGTAGCCGTAGTCTATATCGTTCGCTTTATAGATAACTTTTTCTCTCAGCGTAGAAGATAAAACTAGCTTTCAAACATTCTGCTGCGTGCGAGCATACAAGCGCCAACGATGCCGGCTTTGTCTTTCAGCTTAGATGTGATGATGGCTGAATCTTTATTAACCAGATTTAGAGAGTACTTGCGTACGGCTGTTTTTATGGGCTGGGTGATATAATCACCGGTTAAAGATAAAGTTCCACCTATAATGACCAGTTCCGGGTTGAAGATATTGATTAGCCCGGCAATCTGTTTGCCTAGTTTCTGTCCGATTTCTTCTACAATTTCAATGCAAAGCAGGTCTTCTTTATTCACAGCGGCAATGATCTCATCAAGAGTGATCGGGTTTTCCTCTGTGGCGATTCGTGTAGATAGAATGGAACTTTCCCCACTTTGAATACGCTCTAATAAGATACGATGAAGTGCCGATCCGGAAGCTTCCGTCTCCAAGCAACCTTTTTTTCCGCAATGGCAGATTATCTCATTATCATAAGCACTCATGTGTCCAAATTCACCGGAGAATCCGGATTTTCCGGTATAAATCTTACCATCAATAATAATTCCGATACCTACTCCCCAGCTTACATTTACAAAAATGATATCCTTTTCTCCTTTCACGCAGCCTTGCATGTATTCGCCATAAGTCATGGCGCGCGTGTCATTATCAATGGTTACTTTATATCCCAATTTTTCGGATAATACATCCGCCAACGGCCTTTCCTCAAAATTGAATTGACTGAAGCTATACCCTGATTCAGGATTTACACGTCCCGACACATTTACATTAATATTTAAGATCTTTTCTTTATTAATAGTGAGCTTTTTTATAAAATTGAGAATATGCTTGCATAACTCATTCATCCCTTCGATTGAGTTCTCAAACTTATAAGGTATATTCATTTTCAATTCTACCATATCGCCTTTGAAATTTATCAGTCCGATATTGACGGCGAATCTTTTGATGTCTACACCCAAAAAGTAACCGGATTCCGGATTAAGCCCATAGAGGTTGGGATGGCGTCCGCCACTAGTCTCCAATTTGCCATAATCATTAATATATCCGTCATCACACATTTCACCGATAAATTTGGTGACAGTCGGTACACTTAAATCCAGCTCTTTTGAAAGATCGGGAATTGTAGAACTTCCATTATATATATAATGTGTAATAATCCTCTTTTTGACGAGAGCACTTTTAGAGCCCTTTTCTATTTCTTTCAAGAATTGTTGGTTCATAACTATGCATATTTGGTAATTCACACAAAGATAATTAATTTTTTTATTAATACGTGGTTTTGAAGCCTTGAAAATTAGAATATCTTGAATGTTATATTTCCTATATACTATGTAATGGATTTATATATAGGATAATGTAGCTATGGATGATTGTGGATATAATAAATGAAATAAGATGATTTGTGAGGTAATTCCTCCTTCTATTAATTAATAATGCGAGAAATAATGATTTTATTA
>NZ_JADPLO010000121.1:0-5395 GCF_015667765.1 Bacteroides sp. 1001302B_160321_D4
GAAGCAACAGGATCAATCGTTTGGGAAGAGGATGTTTTCATGATGCAAAAATAAGAATTTTAACGCAATCCCCCAAGGTTTCAGACTGAGCCGTGTCCTCCGTGTCCTCTGTGGTGAACTAAAGCTGTATACAAAAAAAAACGAGCCAATTCTTTTTATAGAACCACTCGCCACTGCATCAGAAAAGCCAAAAGGCTTTTCCATAGTACCTCAAATTTCCTGAAAACTAATCTTCTTTTTACCTAAAAACCTCTTACCTATTGTTATCCTTTTACCTTCTATTAAAAACTTATCCTATTGAACTAAACTAAAAAACTTTTAATACCTTAAATTATCTAATCTAATACCTTTTTAATATTTTCTTTTACCTTTATAAACTAACAGCAATTTCCCAACTGCTTTGCAAAGGTACGAATATTTTTCGTGTGCGCAAACGGTTTTGTATTTTATAACACTTTTGCAGGCTACAAGTCTTTCACATCACTCAACGTAACCAGCTTATTTACAATAGCATAAATAGTCAAACCAGCAGCACTATGTATTTGCAATTTTTTGCTAATATTCCTCCGGTGTGTGATAACAGTATGAATCGACAAGAACAGCTTTTCCGCTATTTCCTTATTCGTCATCCCCTTCACCACACAGATGACGATTTCTTTTTCCCGCTGACTAAGCGTATCCTGATTATCCACCTCTTCTTCTTCAGAAGCCACATTCAATAAACCGGCAATTTTCTTAGAAAGAATATCCAGATCATCGAATATTGAAATAGACTCATCATACTTACCCAATAATGAAGCATCTACAAAAGAAGTGACCAGGGCTATTATACGTATCCTTTTACCAGATATTTCCTCCCGGAATTTAGCAACATCAAAATAATCACCAAAAGCAGGATTGACAATCAGCATCTCGGGACATTGCGTTCGGACACAATCGTGTAATGCTTCAACAGACAACAATTCTATCGGTTGCACTTTTACGTTGGGAAGACGCTTCAACGCAGCAGTCAACCCACCACGAATAATTACAGAAGTTTCTGCAATAGCAATTCGAACGACCTCATTATTTTTCATTTTCCCTCATCCTCCTTTCCAAATTCAGAATAGCAGGAACAAAAATATAATCCTCCACTTTGCAATGAGATTCCAATCCGGCTTCGCAAGCATATATATCAAAAAGAGCCGCATTCAGAAGATTCTCATTTGCCTTGGCGGGACAATATTTTATAATGATATTTTTTAGTTCTGTCAACTTCTCCCCTACCTGATCGTGATGTTTGGAAAAGGTACTGATCTGGTAGTTTTTGGGAGCATTTCCCTTAATCAATGAATCGACATACTTAAAGACGGTTTTCTCTTCATAATCCATGTGCTTACGCACTTCCCGTGTATATTCGTCAAAGAACTTGAGAATAAGAAAAGCCACATCGTCCTGCGAACAGTCGATTGCCTCGATCAGTTTACGACGAATAGCCGGAAGAGAAAAATCAAGAAAATAAATATGTGCCTGCCGCAGATAATCAATCAATGCAGGTATGGAAATATCATCTTTATCCCCATCGAGCCGGGAAAAGCCTTCGGCCATAAAGTTGACTACAATCAGAAAGGTCCGACAGTCCACTCCATTTAGTTCACAAACTTCTTTGACTGTTTTGTCACCAAAACCCAACGAAAGTCCAAAACGACTCATCACTTGCAACAAAGAATAATTATCGCTGATGAGATCGATCATCTTATCAGTTGGCTTGTATTTCTGTAAATTATCCATCATACCTATGTATATTAGAGACTGCAAAGAAACGGAATATTTTGCTGAAATACAATCATCATTTATAGGTATTTTACATCCTCATTCGTTAGCAAATACTAATTATATGCTACTATTTTGTGGCACAACTTTAGGCAAGCTAGTCTTTTTTTAGTAATTTTGTCGCTATCTATTTGTAATTAGTAACTCGTAATTTTATATTTAATAAAATGGCAAACGAACTCGAACTGAAATACGGCTGCAACCCTAACCAAAAGCCTGCCCGTATCTTCATGAAAGAAGGAGAACTCCCCATCGAAGTATTGAATGGACGTCCCGGTTATATCAATCTGCTGGATGCGTTCAACAGTTGGCAATTAGTGAAAGAACTGAAAGAAGCTACCGGACTGCCGGCTGCCGCTTCTTTTAAACATGTCAGCCCTGCGGGTGCTGCTGTTGCGGTAGAAATGAGCGACACGCTGAAAAAGATTTATTTCGTAGACGACATGAAACTCTCTCCATTAGCCACAGCATACGCACGTGCACGTGGCGCAGACCGTATGTCATCATACGGAGATTTCATCGCATTGTCCGACACTTGCGACGAAGAAACAGCACGCATCATCAACCGTGAAGTGTCCGACGGCGTAATTGCCCCCGACTACACAGCCGAAGCGCTGGAAATTCTGAAGAATAAAAGAAAAGGGACTTACAATGTAATAAAGATAGATCCTGCATACCGTCCGGCTCCTATCGAACACAAAGATGTATTCGGAGTGACTTTCGAACAAGGAAGAAACGAATTGAAAATCGATGAAAGCCTTTTGAAAGAGATGCCTACGCAGAACAAAGAAATTCCGGCTGATGCAAAACGTGACTTAATCATTGCCTTAATCACTTTAAAATATACGCAATCCAATTCGGTGTGTTATGCCAAAGACGGGCAGGCAATCGGTATTGGCGCAGGCCAACAGTCACGCATCCACTGTACGCGTCTGGCAGGAAATAAAGCAGATATCTGGTATTTACGCCAACATCCGAAAGTGATGAACTTGCCATGGATTGAAAAAATCCGTCGTGCAGATCGTGACAACACTATCGACGTTTACATCTCGGAGGATTATGACGATGTATTGGCAGACGGCGTTTGGCAGCAGTTCTTCACAGAAAAGCCGGAAGTGCTGACACGTGAAGAAAAACGGGCATGGCTGAATACGATGACAGGTGTAGCTTTAGGATCGGACGCTTTCTTCCCATTCGGAGATAATATAGAACGCGCGCATAAAAGCGGTGTCAGCTACATTGCACAACCGGGTGGTTCCGTACGTGATGACCATGTGATTGGAACTTGCGACAAATATAATATGGCAATGGCATTTACAGGCATCCGCCTATTCCACCATTAACAATATCGACTATTTTTATTCCATATATCCCCATTTATAATGAGAATGAGACAAATCTTCCATTATAAATGGGGATTTCCTATTTCTTCAAGCCCCTCTATCTTTGCAGCGTTACATTTAAAAACGAATCAAAGATGAATAAAATTGGTGTATTTTATGGTTCCACAACCGGAACAACAGAAGACCTTGCCCGTCGAATTGCAGAGAAATTAGATGTACCATCGGCAGATGTATTTGATGTATCCAAGCTAACAGAGGCATTAGTCAATGAATATGACGTATTGGTGCTCGGCTCTTCCACTTGGGGAGCAGGCGAACTTCAGGACGACTGGTACGATGGAGTAAAAGTTTTAAAGAAATGTGATTTATCTCATAAGTCTGTAGCCCTGTTCGGTTGTGGCGATTCTGACTCGTATAGCGACACCTTCTGTGACGCAATAGGCATTCTTTATGAAAACTTGAAAGATACCCATTGTAAATTCTGTGGAGCAACAGACACCGCAGGTTACACATTCGACTCTTCTATCGCTGTTGTAGACGGCAAGTTTGTAGGCCTTCCGCTTGACGAAGTCAACGAAGATAGCAAAACAGACGAACGTATCAACGCATGGGCTGAACAAGTGAAACAAGAAATTAGCTAATTTTACCTTAACATAAAAAGAATACTTTGCATCATGGCAACTGAAAGAATCATCCCCGGCGAAATCCGAATTTTTCTTAATCATATTTATGAGTTTAAGAAAGGCGTACGCAACATGGTACTTTACACAATGAGTAAAGAGCACGAAGAATTTGCCATCCGCCGATTGAAAAATCAAAAGATCAGTTATATGATACAGGAAGTAGGTACCAATAAAATCAACCTGTTTTTTGGAAAGGCAGAATGTATGGAAGCCATGCGGCACATCATCATCCATCCTTTAAATCAACTGACTGCCGAAGAAGATTTTATTTTAGGAGCCATGCTGGGATATGACCTATGCCAGCAATGCAAACGATATTGCAGTAAAAAAGAAGGTATAAAGATGGCAGTTTAAGCGATAACCTTAGCATAAGTTTAGCTTTGTTTGTATGTAGTTTGTCTTGAGTGGAATCGTTTCTTTAAAAATAGGTATCCATTAAAACATTTTCCAATGGAAACTTGTTGTATAAGAAACGATTCACTCAATTATAACAAAATCAAACATTGCAATGAAGCAGCAACAAGAACAACTTACCGCCTATACACTGGCCGGTATTTTCACCCTTTCATTACGACTTATTGTTGGTTGGACTTATTTTTCAGCCTTTTGGCGGAGACTCGTCCTCGAAAACAAACTTATCCCGGATTCTACCGGATACATTGGAGAGAAGTTCAATCATTTCCTACCTAATTCCATAGGAATCAAACCCATCATCGAATATCTCGTCAGCACCCCCGATTTACTTTGGTGGGCGATGGTTATCTTTACTATCATTGAAGGTGTTGTCGGATTACTCTATATGCTTGGTTTCTTTACCAGATTAATGAGTATCGGCGTATTCAGTCTTGCATTCGGCATTCTGTTGGGTTCCGGCTGGTTAGGAACAACCTGTCTTGATGAATGGCAAATAGGTATTTTAGGCGTATCCGCAGGATTCACCATTTTCCTGTCCGGCGGCGGAAAATACTCTTTGGATTATCTGCTACAGCCCCAACTATCCAAAAATAAATGGCTGGTATGGGTTACTTCCGGCGAACTTCCATTGTCTATCAAGCGATTCAGTAAAGTAGCAATCGGCGGTGCAGCCATATTGTTCATACTCACCCTATATACCAACCAGGTTTTTCATAATGGCGTATGGGGACCACTACATAACAAATCAGTAAAACCCAAAATTGAGATATCAGATGCAAATGTCAATAACGGAGCCCTGTCTTTTAAAGTATATCGTGTTGAGGGTGCCGATGTATACGGCTCATTTCTTATTGGCATTACTCTTAAAGACACAAGTGGAAAAGTGATACTTCAAAAGAATGGAGAAGACCTTGCATTATTCCCTCTCACTAATATAAAGAATGATTATATAGCTAAGGTAGTCCCTGGTAAACATAGCCTTATCATCCCATTGGGCAGCAAAGCTACTTTGGCAATTAGAGATAACAGTTTGCAAAATCTTCCCGAAGGCCAGTATGAATTAATATTGACCGACATTAGTGGAATTACTTGGAATAAAAACATCACAATCGAGTAAATCCGGCCTACTCTACAAACGGATCA
>NZ_JADPLO010000122.1:0-5464 GCF_015667765.1 Bacteroides sp. 1001302B_160321_D4
TATCAATTTGTAAATTGTAATTAGTAACTTGTAATTAAAACAATATGACTTTAGTAGACAGATTTTTAAAGTATGTAAGCTTCGATACACAATCTGATGAATCGACAGGGCTTACTCCAAGTACTCCGAAGCAGATGATTTTTGCTGAATACTTGAAAAAAGAGTTGGAATCTTTGGGATTGGAAGATATTACTTTGGATGAGCATGGCTATCTTTTTGCTACACTTCCTGCCAATATAAATAAAGAAGTACCCACTATCGGGTTTATTGCCCACATGGATACAAGTCCTGATATGACGGGTAAAGATGTCACTCCGCGCATTGTGGAAAAGTATGACGGTTCGGATATTGTGCTTTGTGCTGAAGAGAATGTAGTCCTTTCTCCATCACAATTCCCGGAATTGCTGGATCATAAGGGAGAAGACTTGATTGTAACCAACGGAAAAACGTTGCTCGGTGCCGACGACAAAGCCGGTATCGCGGAAATTGTATCAGCGATGGTTTATCTGAAGGAACATCCCGAAATCAAACACGGTAAAATCCGTATCGGCTTCAATCCTGACGAAGAAATCGGTGAAGGTGCTCATAAATTCGATGTAGAGAAATTCGGTTGTGAATGGGGATATACGATGGATGGAGGTGAAGTAGGGGAGTTGGAGTTTGAGAACTTTAATGCTGCTGCCGCAAAAATAACCTTTAAAGGACGTAATGTGCATCCGGGATATGCCAAGGATAAGATGATTAACTCTATCTATCTTGCCAATCAGTTTATTACGATGCTTCCCTCACAGGAAAGACCAGAACATACGACCGGCTATGAAGGATTCTATCATTTGATTGGTATTCAGGGGGATGTGGAGCAAAGCACTGTGTCTTATATCATCCGCGATCATGACCGTGCAAAATTTGAGAACCGTAAAAAAGAGATAGAACGTCTGGTAGCTCAAATGAACGCTGAATATGGAGCTGGTACTGCGACACTCGAACTGCGCGACCAGTATTATAATATGCGTGAGAAAATAGAACCGGTAATGCACATCATCGATACTGCTTTTGCAGCTATGGAAGCCGTGGGTGTGAAACCGAATGTAAAACCGATTCGTGGAGGTACGGATGGTGCGCAGCTTTCTTTTAAGGGATTGCCTTGTCCGAATATCTTTGCCGGTGGTCTGAATTTCCACGGTCGTTACGAATTTGTGCCTATCCAGAATATGGAGAAAGCAATGAAAGTGATCGTAAAAATAGCAGAACTGGTGGCTTCCAAATAAAAAGACGGTAAGCTCCGGTAATACTTAATACCTGATACTTAAAACTTAATACTTTAAAATAATGAAAACCACTCCGTTTACAGAGAAACATATAGCACTTGGTGCTAAAATGCACGAGTTTGCAGGTTATAATATGCCTATTGAATACTCCGGTATCATTGATGAACACATAACTGTTTGTCAAGGTGTCGGTGTATTTGATGTATCGCACATGGGAGAATTTTGGGTGAAAGGACCGCAAGCGTTGGCCTTTCTGCAGAAAATAACATCTAACAATGTGGCGGCACTGGCTCCGGGTAAAATACAATATACTTGTTTTCCGAATGAGGATGGGGGGATTGTAGATGATTTGCTGGTTTATCAGTATGAACCGGAAAAATACATGTTGGTGGTGAATGCTTCCAATATGGAAAAAGACTGGAACTGGTGTGTTTCTCACAATACGGAGGGAGCCGAGTTGGAAAATTCGTCGGATAACATAGCTCAACTTGCTATACAGGGTCCGAAGGCTATTTCGGTTCTGCAAAAGTTGACGGATATTGATCTTGCTACTATTCCTTATTATACATTTAAGGTTGGAACGTTTGCAAGTGAAGAGAATGTGATTATCTCCAATACGGGTTATACCGGTGCGGGAGGTTTTGAGCTTTATTTCTATCCGTCTGCGGCTGATTCTATATGGAAGGCTATTTTTGAAGCTGGTGAAGAGTATGGCATTAAACCTATCGGTTTGGGTGCCCGTGATACGCTCCGGTTGGAAATGGGCTTCTGTCTGTATGGCAATGATCTGGATGATACGACTTCTCCGATAGAAGCCGGATTGGGATGGATCACTAAGTTTGTGGAGGGCAAGGATTTTGTCAACCGTCCGATGCTGGAAAAACAGAAAGCGGAAGGTGTTACCCGTAAACTGGTTGGCTTTGAAATGGTTGATCGCGGAATTCCCCGTCATGGCTATGAACTGGTAAATGCTGAAGGCGAGCAAGTAGGAGTGGTTACTTCCGGTACGATGTCGCCTACCCGTAAGATTGGTATCGGCATGGGATATGTAAAGCCGGAATATAGTAAAGTGGGCACGGAAATCTGTATTGATATGCGTGGTCGGAAGTTAAAAGCAGTGGTAGTGAAACCTCCTTTTAGAAAATAAGAAATAAGCTGGTTGTTGTGTATAGCCCCGGATAAGTATCGACTCTATCCGGGGCTAACTTATTTTAGGACGTTATTGCAAAACATATCCGTAGATATGTTGTTTATCCCATAGAAATAATATAATTTTGTCATCAAATACGATGAAATAATGTCTCAATTACCTACTCTTATAGCTGACCTCGCACTGATATTGATCTGTGCCGGTGTTATGACTTTGTTGTTTAAGAAGTTGAAGCAACCTCTGGTCTTGGGATATGTAGTTGCCGGATTCCTGGCAAGTCCGCATATGCCGTATACTCCTTCAGTGATGGATACTGCCAATATTAAGACATGGGCAGATATTGGTGTCATTTTCTTACTGTTTGCTCTTGGTTTGGAATTTAGTTTTAAGAAGATTGTCAAGGTGGGTGGTTCTGCCATCATTGCTGCCTGTACCATCATCTTTTGTATGATTTTGTTGGGAATAGGAGTCGGCATGGGTTTCGGCTGGCACAGGATGGACAGTCTGTTCTTGGGCGGTATGATTGCGATGTCGTCTACTACTATTATTTATAAAGCTTTTGATGATTTAGGATTAAGGAAGAAGCAGTTCACCGGACTTGTGTTGAGTATCTTGATTTTGGAAGATATTTTGGCTATTGTATTAATGGTGATGCTTTCCACTATGGCGGTAAGCCAACATTTTGAAGGTACCGAGATGTTGGAGAGTATCGGGAAATTATTGTTTTTCCTTATTCTGTGGTTTGTTGTCGGTATCTATCTGATTCCTGAATTCTTGAAACGCTGCCGGAAATTGATGGGAGAGGAGACTCTGCTTATTGTGTCGTTGGCACTTTGTTTCGGTATGGTAGTGATGGCGGCTCATACAGGATTTTCTGCTGCATTTGGTGCATTTATAATGGGATCTATTCTGGCGGAAACAATCGAGGCGGAATCCATAGACCGGCTGGTGAAACCGGTAAAGGATCTTTTTGGAGCTATCTTTTTCGTATCGGTCGGTATGATGGTGGATCCTGCAATGATTGTAGAATATGCCGTACCTATTATAGTTATTACTTTGGCTGTTATCTTGGGACAGGCCGTTTTTGGTACATTCGGTGTTATTCTCTCCGGAAAGCCTTTAAAGACGGCTATGCAATGCGGCTTTAGTTTAACGCAGATCGGCGAATTTGCGTTTATTATTGCTTCTTTGGGAGTCTCTTTGCATGTAACGAGTGACTTTCTGTATCCGATAGTGGTAGCGGTTTCTGTGATTACTACTTTCCTGACTCCTTATATGATTCGTTTTGCCGAGCCGGCTTCTACTTTTGTGGATGCTCATCTTCCGGAATCATGGAAAAAAATAATGATGCGTTATTCTTCCGGTTCGCAAACAGCTCTGAATCACGAGAATTTGTGGAAGAAGCTAATCTTGTCAATGGTACGTATAACAGTTGTTTATTCAATTGTCAGTATGTCGATTATTGCACTTTCTTTTCGTTTTGTCGTGCCATTCTTTAAAGAGAATCTGCCTCATTTCTGGGCATCATTGTTGGGAGCGGTATTTATCATTCTGTGTATTGCTCCTTTCTTGCGTGCCATTATGGTGAAGAAAAATCATTCGGTTGAGTTTATGACCTTATGGCATGACAGCCGTGCCAACCGCGCACCGCTGGTATCGACAATCGTGATTCGTATTATGATAGCGGCACTTTTTGTTATCTTTGTTATTTCCGGATTATTTAAGGCGTCTATCGGATTGATTATTGGAGTGGCTGTACTTGTTGTATTGTTGATGGTATGGTCTCGCCGTTTGAAGAAGCAATCGATATTGATTGAACGTCGTTTCTTTCAGAATCTCCGTTCCAGAGATGTACGTGCAGAGTATCTGGGAGAGAAAAAGCCGGAGTATGCCGGTCGTTTGTTGTCGCATGATTTGCATCTTGCCGATATGGAAATTCCGGGTGAATCCAGTTGGGCGGGAAAGACATTGATGGAGCTGAATCTGGGGAAGAAGTTTGGAGTTCATGTTGCTTCTATTCTTCGTGGAAAGAGGAGGATTAATATCCCCGGTGGTTCTGTCCGCCTGTTTCCGATGGATAAGATACAGGTGATAGGTACAGATGAACAATTAAGTGTGTTTAATGAGGCGATGCAAAACGGAGCGAAGATAGACTGGGAGGTCTATGAAAAGAGCGAGATGGCTTTGAAGCAGTTTATCATTGACAGTGATTCTGTTTTTCTGGGTAAAACGATTCGTGAATCGGGTATCCGCGACAAATATCATTGTATGATAGCCGGTGTTGAAAGTGAAGACGGTACACTGATGGTTCCTGATGTAAATGCTCCACTCGAAGAAGGCGATGTTGTTTGGGTGGTAGGCGAAAAAGAGGATGTGTACCAATTAGTCGATCAAAAAAACGAAAAAGTACAAGCAGGATAAGAATGGAATACTTATTTTTGCAACGATAAAAACTTAAAATAATAATATCATGAAGAGTGATCCGAAAGAATGTCTGTATTGCCAGAACAATGAAACGCTGCATAATCTGATGATTGAGATTGCGCAATTGAGTGTGTCACGTGTGTTTTTGTTTAAGGAACAAACCTACCGTGGACGTTGTCTTGTTTCTTATAAAGACCATGTGAACGATTTGAATGAATTGAGTGATGAAGATCGTAATGCTTTTATGGCAGATGTAGCGCGTGTCACTCGTGCCATGCAAAAAGCTTTCCAGCCGGAAAAGATTAATTATGGTGCTTACTCGGATAAATTGTCTCATTTGCATTTTCATTTAGCACCTAAATATGTGGATGGACCTGATTATGGAGGTATATTCCAAATGAACCCGGGAAAGGTTTATCTGACTGATGCAGAATATCAGGAATTGATTGATGCTGTTAAGGCAAACCTATAAACGGTAAATTTTGCGGGGTGCCCTGAAAGGGCTTAATTATACAGCGTAGGGCAACGCCCTACGAAAAAACGGTAATCTGAATTTGCGCCCTGAAAGGGCATAATTGTATACAGTTCCGCCCTTTCAGGGCTTGTGGCTGGTGTGTTTTTT
>NZ_JADPLO010000123.1:0-5152 GCF_015667765.1 Bacteroides sp. 1001302B_160321_D4
TCTTGATTTTAAGGAGCACCTCGTTGCATTAAAACCAACGAGGTGTTTCTCGGTGTGCAACGGGTCGTTCCTTTAAAAGGAACGACCCGTTGGTTTAAAACCAAAACCCACTTATGTAACTATCTGAAAAGCAAAGCATTACAAAAGCGTCCTCCCGGCCTTTCTTTTTAAGTAAAATTTTCAACAAAAGAAAACGGATACCAATATCAAACACGGTACTCCACTGATAAATATTTTACAAATCAAATCTAAAAACAATGGTTACAGTTACTTTTCAGATCAAGCCCTATCTAGCGGCTTACATGTACATGCGCTACAAAAATCACCTCGACGTACCTCCAGACCGCTCTTCTTCCTCACTTTCCGCGATCCATCTTCTCGACACCCAGCCCATCTACCACTTTCTCCACCAGCTATCCATTCCCCACCCTCCCAACGCCTCATGGCACGAAACCGGAAATATTACCTTCACCCTCCCCCATCCCAGAAACGGTAAAAATCCAAATGTATATAATTATATAGGTCATAACAGTGCACTTATCATTGAAAAAGCAATGGAAGTAGAAATGAGGGCCGAACTTTATGAATTTCTACTGGAAAATAAATACTGCCACGGCATCATGTTCAAAAAATCAATGGAAACTTTTGTCGAACATTATAATATGGTAGGGTTAGTGGAAGAAGAAAGTTTAATGAGGGCGTTTCAGAGGTGGAGAAAGATGATGAAAGAGGAGAAAAATAGGTGATTCTTTTATAGGGTGTCACATAAAATGAGACACCCTGCTTTTACTTTTGCACCAAACTTCATTAATAATCAAAACAAAAGTAGTATGGCAATAAAAAAAGTATCAAATGAGTTTATGGCTAAGGTCCTTAACGATGTAGCTTGGAAAGCCTTGTCTAACACAAGTAATGAAATCCTTTTTCATGAGGAATGTATTGAGCATTTTAAAAATTATTGGGATTGGTCAGAACTTTCAAGTAATACTGATCTAAAGTTGAACTATTATCTTATTGACAAGTTTATCGATTTATGGGATTGGAGTGAAATAATCAATCGATATTATGATGATGCGTCACTCTATACTATCGACTTTCTTGAAAAATATGTTGATAGAATACCCACCAACAACTTGCAAAATTCATATTTATGGTATTCCATCGTAAAAAGACGGATGAAAGAATTGGCTTTTGAGATTGTTTCACAATAATTATTCACTACGTGAACAAAGAGGAAAAATTGTCTTGCTAAAGCTACCAGTAGCTATAAACGTTGAAAATATTTCAACGTTATATAAATATCAATTAAATCAAAATTATAATATAGAAAACGAGGCAATCTTTTCGTATTTTTGTATTAACAAAATAGTTTAAATATGGAATTGAATGATCTTTTAATGGAAATAAGCAAGATTTGCCTTATTGAGCAAGAGCGAATGAAGCATAAGCAGCGAAAAGGCGATTGTTTTAACGTTTTCAACACTCTTGGATTACGGTCTAACGAAGTTAGATTGCATTCCGCATTCCTTGCAGAATTGTTAAATCCTGACGGAAATCATGGCCTAAAAGATGCTATGCTTAAAGAATTTCTTGCAGCCATTGGCTTAAAACGAGATTATATATCTAATTGCAATACCAATATAGTCGAACGATATATTGGTGAGCGGACAGAAACTACTGGTGGACGGATCGATATAATCTTGGAAGATGGTGAATATGCTATTATCATTGAGAATAAAATATATGCTATTGATCAATACCATCAATTACTGCGATACAATAACTATGGTAAACAACGTTTTCCGAAAGGCTTTAAGTTGATTTATCTTACGCTTGATGGTCATGAGGCAAGCAAAGATTCATTAGGAGACAATGAGATTGACTATCACTGTATCTCGTACAAAGGACATATCCTAAATTGGTTATCAAAGTGTGTGATGTTAGCATACGACAAACCTCTGGTACGAGAGACAATTTCCCAATATATTACACTTATTAAACAAATCACAGGACAAGATATGAATAAAGATAGTAGTGATAAAATCGTAGATTTAGCCATCAATAATATGGAAGCAGTAGTTGCCTTGATGGATAACAGAGCTGAAATAAGTAGCAAATTAAGAACAGAATTCATTTTTAAACCGTTAAAAGAATTCGCAGTTAAAATGGGGATGGAATTTAAGCTCATCAAAGAAGGAGACGAAAGTCCGGCTCTAAAATTCAAAATGCCCCAATGGTCCCATTACATAGTCATTACAAGAGATGATGGAAGAGATTCGGATTGGAAGAACCTTTATATCGGTATTTCACAAAGTTCACTGCTGGGGGCTAAAGAATTACCAATACGGCAATTATCATGTTTTTCAGAATGTAGTAATACGTACTGGCCTTATGGATGGGAATGGATTCTATACACCGATTGGCATTCCACCAGTAGCTACTTACCAATACGCACAGGAGAGGTCTCAAATTGGATTATCTCCAAAATCAGACAAATCATAGAAGAGATAGAAGATAAAGGTTTGCCAGTGTGACCGATACATGCTTCACTTTGCCAAAGGACTTTGATGCTAAATCCTATTTCTCTTCTTTCTTTGGAATTGTGCTTGATAAGGATATTAAGGAAGAAAGAATCGTGTTACGTGCTGACAGATATCATCAACATTATCTTCGCACACTTCCACTTCACCCTTCACAACGGGAAATATACACTTCTGATGAATATGCAGATTTCGAATTGCATCTTCGACCGACATACGACTTCTGTATGGAGTTACTAAAAGTTGGCGCAATGATTGAAGTATTAGAACCCCAATCACTTCGTCATCAACTTCATGGCTGTATTAAGGATATGTGGAAAATATATGAAAACGATTAATGAAAGTCATTTAAGTGTTGATAGTTAGTACCAAAGATTGCATTTTAATTCTTATAAAATAAATAATAATGAAAGTATACACTCACTTCTATCTAATGGATGAGAACACTGCTATAGGTTTTCGATGGAGGACATTGTTACAATATGGTAATTCATGGGAGGTTATCGGATCAGTGGTAATGAAAAATCCAGGTGGTGCCAAATTTAAATCCCCCACCCACCAAGCAATTGACGATGCCGAAACGTTAAGACAACTCCGGCACTTTGACGAAAGTAAAGACAAGTGGTATGAATTTGGTAGTGATACCACAATTGACTGTGTAGGCGATCTCTTTGCTTTCTACTATGATCTGCCAAGACGTGAAGATTTGAACGGTGTGATACAAATTTTTAATCTCTTCTATATCAAAGAAGCAGATTTAAGTAAGGCTTTGGTATATTCAGAAGCAACCAGCAATACATTTCGTTTTGCAGATGAAGAAAATGTGACCAATTACGACATAGAGCACCTTGTTCCTCCAGTCTACCTTGGCTTTGGAAATTTGGCTTGGCATAAAAGATATAACCAAAAGGCTGAACAGTTTTTCAATGCCGCTATTAATAAGTGTGGAATGAAATATCTTGACCCTATATTCCAACACAATTTTGTTCCACCCCATAATATGCCAAATTGGAAAATACAACTGATAAAAGACCCAGCGTTACTTGATAAAAACACTTCTCATTATATAGCAATTCCTGAAGATAACTCATACTGCTACTTATTAAAAAGTAAACGTCCAAGGGATATTGATGGGAGTATTAAAATAAAATAACAGAATAGGCAAACCAGGATTATCTAAAAAGACAATCCTGGTTAAATTTAGTAGTTCGAAAATAGGAGAGCAGACTCATTTGGATCAATATACTTAAACGATTGGGGAGCAGCAAAAGCCTTAAATAATTCGAATGGATTAATTGGTTCTTCATAAAGACGTGGAGAACTGATTTTCAAGGCATACCCATGTGTACGACCTTCAAAGTATTGGTCAAAAAAATCCTTAGTGATACCTGAATCCTTATGAGTCTGGTCCCATAGTGTACTAGGGGTATCATTTAGAATATTCTCTACTGTAAATTCCCCAACAATCATCCCAACAGGCTTTGTTGAATAGACCACTACTTTATCTACACTCCTTGTGAAAATAGCTTTTCTATATTCATATTTTTTCTTTCCTGTAAAAATTTCCTGTACAAATTCAGGTTTAATCGATAATAAGACTTTCATTTATTTTTCCTCTTGATATTATATTCTTAAATTGTTCATCATTTATTTGCATAAATCCCCAATAGTCACCAGCCGAAAGGCCGACCTGTTCAATAAGTTCACCACGGGTAACTCTTCTATCAAATGCAATATTATAAGTCATTTTTATAAGAGTCATCCCATATTCTGTATACCATTTCCGTAGCTCATTTTCATTAAATATACTATAAGCGTTTGCATATTTGATAAATTCCTCTGTAGATTTAAAATCAGAAGCCTTTTTTATTTCTTCTACAATACAGATAGAAGACACAACACTACGATAATATGCAGCCCCTTTTTCGTCTTTCATTCGATAGATTAAAAGAACATCTCCTCTTGACAATTGATCAATATTCCTCATTTTACACAAATAAATCTTATGTATGCTATTTGTGTAAGCAATGTCTCGCACAAGAAAAGATTTATCACGTTCCTCATTATCTAAAATTGAATCAGGAAAGAGCGGAGTATGATATTCAGGTTTTATTGATAGAATAAACTTTCGTACTTTTGAAGTATGAATATAAGGATAATCATACAACAAATCTCCTGAATATACTTTCATAGACTTTACAAATACAAACTCCGGTTCATCCTCATGACCTTTAGTTCCATATACAAGGAATCCATATCTCTTTAACAACCTTATAAGCCCTTCATGTTTCCTGTATATCGTCACATATATTTCATCCGCATCAATATGAAGAGCAGCTACCACTATTTTTTTTACAAATTGTTCTCCCAACTTAGTATTATGAGCTTCTATTTTAAAAGTTCCAACTTTTAGTCTATTAGCTGCAGGCATTGGCGGACATACATCTGTTATATCTTCTAATTCCTGTTTTAAATATAGAAAAGCTTGCAACAGCCCTTCATTATTCTTTTGAATAAAAGCCTTTGCATTATCTTTCTTTTTCTTATTATACCACTTAGAAAATTCGGGATAATCTTCCTTTAAAGAATTAAAAAAGGGATCAGATAAACTG
>NZ_JADPLO010000124.1:0-4646 GCF_015667765.1 Bacteroides sp. 1001302B_160321_D4
ATACTTCAGTTATAGATAAAGAATATCAAAAGACCTTAATAGGTGGTCGTTCTTATACACCACAAGAGTTTGGTTATTTAATTAATAGCGGCCAATGGCATGGTGGTTGGGTATATGGCATGGGATGGGTAACACCGGAAGTTAATATATATCCGAATAGTTATAATTATTCAGGTGGTTATTATCCATCTGGTCACAATGGTGGTGGTAGTAATCCATTTTGGCCTGGTGGTGGCTGGCACAATGGTGGTGGTAATACAGATGGGTATCCAGGTCATAATAGCTATTATAATCATACTAATTATAATTCGAATCATAATAATAATTGGGGGCATAATGGCTATTCCAATCATTATAGTTATCAGGGTTCCTATGGCTATCATTTTTCAGGTGGCGGAGGAGGTGGAGGTGATGTAGTAGATAGTACTACCTCTTTTTTAGATGACTTAAAAAGTTATCTGAAGAAGTCTCTTTCAAGTCTTATTGCAGGGTCAGCAGAAACAGCACATGAGCTTTATGAAAAAATGAGCTCTTTCATGCAGCAACATCCTGGTTCTATAGACACTGTGAGATCGTATATGAGTGAATTGGGAGATTATGTAAAGCCAATAGTAGAAGATGATCCTGATAAAATGGATTGGGAGGATTTATTTAATATTTGGATGTTTGAATTGGAGGCGTCGAATTTACGGGCAAATGAAGAAGGTAAAATTTTGATAACTTTCACAGAGGATGCCCAAACAACTAAGGATCTTCAAACTCAAGAAGGAGTTTTAGAAGCACGAAATGAAGCTATGGAACAAATTCAGAATGGAAATTTGTCATTTATAGAAAAAAGCTGGAAGTATGATGTTGATGAGTTTATTGATGGTGTAGTTACTATGAATACAGCTACTTCTTTTTTAGGTTCTTATAATACAAAAGTAGGGATTACTGATAATCATGATGGAACTTATCGGTTGGATTATGAGGTTTTGAATGATACTGGATGGGAGTCTGCTACGCGATTACGAGTATCTCATGAACATTCATATCATGATGGAATTATTCCTAATTCTAACCGAGGTGAAGGAATTGGTTTAGGAGGCACTATAAGTGAAAAGTGGACATGGTCTGAAACTATTACAATTAATTAAAAATGAAGATTTTAGTTTGTCTCATTTTATTCTTACTATTATTATCTAGTTGTTTGCATCGTGCACCCAAGATAATCTATCCTGCATGTTATGGTATTGAACATAATTCAGTAAGAGACAGTTTGGGAATAGTATTATTGGATTCTAGCTGGGTGGCATTTGATACATGGGATGGTGCTACAGCTTGGGGACCTAAAGAAAAGCAGCCCTATCCATATCATACTGCCAAACAAGTAAATTATAATAATGGTACTCTTTATTGTGAAATAGATTCGTATAGCAATGGTGAAAAATACGAAACAGTGGATGGATACAATAGAGTTTATTTAGAGATTGCATATTTTTATCGTCCAGCTTGTTCTGGTCCGTTAGGAGGAATGGCCTTTAATACAGATACTGTAGGATGGTATTGCCTATTCAATAATTCTCCTGGTAGTACTAATATAAGTAAGGCTCAAGCAGACTCGATAATTAAAGCATGGGGGATTGAAGAATGATTCCTGTGTGATCGAGGTGAAGGTCTTGGATTGGGAGGTACTATAAGTGAGAAATGGCAGTGGTCTGAAACTATTACAATTAATTGAATATGAAACGTATAATTTATTTTTTATTGTTATTATCATTATTTTCTAGTTGTTTACGTCGTGCACCCAAGACTATCTATCCTGCCTGTTATGGCGTTGAGCATAATCTAGTAAGAGATAGTTTGGGACTAGTATTACTGGATTCTAGTTGGGTACCGGATACGTGGGATGGTGCTACAGCTTGGGGACCTAAAGAAAAGCAATCCTATCCATCTCACACTGTTAAACAAGTGAATTATAATAATGATACTCTTTATTGTGAAAGAGATTCATATTGTAATGGAGAAGAATTTGAAACAGTAGATGGATATAATAAAGTACGTTTACAGGTTGTGTATTTTTATCGTTCGGCTCGCTCCGGTCCATTAGGTGGAATTGCTTTCAATGCAGATACTATAGGATGGGTTTGTCGATTTTATGATTCGCATGGAGGACAAAGTGTATCTAAAGCTCAAGCAGACTCTATCATTAAAGCATGGGGGATTGAAGAATGATCCTTGATCATGGATGAAAGTAAGTATATGCATATTATAATAGAAACTAACTTTTG
Source organism: Bacteroides sp. 1001302B_160321_D4 (assembly GCF_015667765.1). NCBI lineage: Bacteria > Pseudomonadati > Bacteroidota > Bacteroidia > Bacteroidales > Bacteroidaceae > Bacteroides > Bacteroides sp. 1001302B_160321_D4. Next base: position 2,271 of record NZ_JADPLO010000124.1, read on the forward strand.
TGAACTTGGGTTGCAAACGATATGTTTTTTATTATGGATTAAGATTGATCAGTTAAAATAGAAATATAATGAAAAAAGTAGGTCGATTTAGTTTGTTTGAGTTGGAGGATGCTAGTTCTGTAATAGATAAAGCATCTCAAAAGACATTTATTGGCGGCGGTTCAGGATCTTCAACTGATCCTTATACACAGGATGAGTTTGACTCTATGATGTACTCCGGTCATTGGAATGGTGGCTTTGTTTATGGTATGGGTTGGGTAACACCTCAAGTTTATATATATCCGAATCATTATAAATATGCGGGCGGTTATCGTCCTTCCGGAGGTGGTGGAGGTGGTTCCTTTTGGCCCGGTGGTGGTTGGCCTGGTAATGGAGGCAATGCAGGTGGTTATAATCCTAATCATAATAGTTACTACCATGGACATAATGGTTATTGGGGGCATAATGGTTATTCCAATCATTACAGCTATCCGGGATTTTATGGTTATCATTTTTATGGAGGTGGCGTAGGAGGTGGAGATTATGTGGACAGTACCACTTCTTTTTTAGATGATTTAAAGAGCTATCTGAAGAAGTCTCTTTCAAATCTTATTGCAGGATCGGCAGAAACAGCACATGAGCTTTATGAAAAAATGAGCTCTTTCATGCAGCAACATCCCGGTTCTATGGATACTTTGAGATCGTATATGGGCGAATTGGGAGATTATGTAAAGCCAATAGTAGAAGATGATCCAGATAAGATGGATTGGGAGGATTTGTTTAATATTTGGATGTTTGAGTTGGAGACATCAAATATAAATCCTCAAAGTGGGAAATTCATATTTACAGATGATGCTTTAACAACAAAAGACCTTCAGACTCAGGAAGGAGTCCAACAAGCACGTGATAAAGTTATGGAACAAATAAATGGAGGAGATTTTTCAGATGTACATCATTCTTGGACATATGATGTTAATGAATTTATTGATGGAGTGACAAATATGAATACGGCAACTTCTTTTCTAGGTTCTTATAATACAGTTGTTGAAATTATAAATAATCATAATGGAACTTATAGCTTGCAGTATACGGTTTCAAATACAACAGGCTGGGAGTCTGCTACGCGTTTACGCGTAGACCACAATGGTGATGGAATTCATGATGCTATAATTCCTGATAGTAATCGAGGTGAAGGTATTGGATTGGGAGGTACTATAAGTGAAGAATGGCAATGGTCTGAAGTGGTTTCAATTAACTAATTCATTGTTGTAATATTAAGGTGTAATGAGAAAGACTTGTATTTGTTTGCTTTTTGTTCAATCCCTTTTATTGCAGGGATGTCTGTTTAGAGAATCACCGGTATGTTATGGAGTTGACTTTAATTTTACACGTGAAACATTAGGAATTAATTTGTTGGATTCAGGATGGAGAATAGGACATACGGAACCATATTATACAAGATGGATAAATCCTAGTATTGATAAGACTAAAGTACAGTATATAATGAAGCAAGTTTGCTATTTTGATAATATTCTTTCGATGGAGATGGATGTGTATGAAAATGTAAATACTGGGATATTAACATCTGAACGGCTTGCTATTATGTTTTATTATCGCTCTAGTAGATATGATGAAAAGAATATCTTTCATCGAAAAGAAAATGATATTTTGGGGTGGGATTTTCGTTATACACGTGATGACGGACATGAAAGTGTGCAAACTGAATTCATTTCAAAGCAACAAGCGGACTCAATCATTAAGGTGTGGGGAATTGAAAAATGATTTCTGTATGAGCGGGATGAAGGTATTGGATTGGGAGGTACTATAAGTGAGAAATGGCAGTGGTCTGAAACTATTTTAATTGATTGAATATGAAAAATCTGATTTATCTTTTCTTGTTATTATCATTATTTTCTGGCTGTTTACATCGTGCACCCAAGACAATCTATCCTGCCTGTTATGGTGTTGAACATAATCCAGTAAGAGATAGTTTGGGAATAGTATTATTGGATTCTAGTTGGATACCCTATACATGGGATGGTGCTACAGCTTGGGGACCTAAAGAAAAGCAGCCCTATCCATATCATACTGGCAAACAAGTGAATTATAATGATGATAGTCTTTATTGTGAAATAGATTCATATTGTAATGGAGAAGAATTTGAAACAGTAGATGGATTAAATTTAGTTTATTTGTATGTTGTGTATTTTTATCGTTCGGCTCGCTCCGGTCCATTAGGTGGAATTGCTTTTAATGCAGATACTCTAGGATGGGTTTGTCGATTTTATGATTCGCATGGAGGACAAAGTGTATCTAAAGCTCAAGCAGATTCAATAATTAAAGCATGGGGGATTGAAGAATGATTTCTGTGTGAGCGGGAGAAGGAATTGGACTAGA
>NZ_JADPLO010000125.1:0-4516 GCF_015667765.1 Bacteroides sp. 1001302B_160321_D4
ACACACCAGCCACAAGCCCTGAAAGGGCGGAACTGTATACAATTATGCCCTTTCAGGGCGCAAATTCAGATTGTCGTTTTTACGTAGGGCGTTGCCCTACGCTATATAATTAAGCCCTTTCAGGGCACTCCGCAAAATTATCATTTATCGTTCAAACAAATATTTTTTCTCCACAGCTTGCCGATAAGATTCAACCAATTCATTCATCACCTCTGCCACCGACTGTCGACGGGATATTATTGCCGAGACCTGACCTATTTCCAGTTCACCTTCTTCCAAGTCACCTTCGAAGATACCTTTCTTAGCACGTCCGCGTCCGAGCAAAGTTCTTAGTTCCTCGGAAGTAGCACCACTATCTTCAGCCTTCTCCACCGCTTCACGAAAAGCATTTTTTACCAATCGTGTCGGAGCCAGCTTTTTCAACAACAACTTAGTATCCCCTTCACCGAGACTCAAACAATAATCTTTAAATACCGGACTTGCTGAACTTTCTTCAGTCAGCGCAAAACGTGTTCCTATTTGCACACCTTCCGCCCCCAACACCATAGCAGCCAGTATTCCTTCTCCTGTACCAATACCTCCCGCGGCTATCAAAGGCAATGTGGTAGCCTCACGCACAGCAGGAATCAAACAGAAAGTCGTTGTTTCCTCCCGTCCATTATGCCCTCCGGCTTCGAAACCTTCAGCTACTACTGCATCCACCCCGGCTTCTTCACATTTCATAGCAAAACGAGAAGATGAAACGACATGAACAACTGTTATTCCACGCTCCTTCAACCATCCGGTCCACGTTTTCGGATTTCCGGCAGAGGTAAAAACAATCTTCACTCCCTCTTCCACTACAATATTCATAATCTCTTCTATTTGGGGATACATCAAAGGGATATTCACTCCAAAGGGAAATTTTGTGGCCGCATTACATTTACGGATATGTTCACGTAAAGTGTCCGGATGCATAGAACCGGCGCCGATCAATCCCAATCCGCCGGCATTGCTCACGGCTGAAGCAAGACGCCAACCGCTACACCACACCATACCACCTTGAATAATAGGATATTGAATACCCAGAAGGGAAGTAATTCTATTCATAATTAATTATTTATCTATGTTTTAATATGCCAAAATACCAATGATAACGACAGAGTTATATAACAATGCGCCAACATAACAATACACAAATATACTAATTATTCAATTACAAACGCTCTCAAGTCAGTACATTACACATTGTTACATCAACACATCATTATAACGTCTTCAGCGTGCAATCTGTTCAATCGGTTTATTTATCAACACAGTTGTAGAATCTCCATAAGTTCTCAAAACCTCCAATGTGCGGGCGCGGTTATCTCTGCCTTTCTTATTCCAGAACTCTTTGGTAAAGACAGCCATCAGGTCAAGTCCGCCGACCGTTCCGCCATTGATATATACCCCACTTCCACCAAACAAGGGAATAGGTGCGTCCATCACTACCGTGTTCACCATCATTCCATTGGCACGTTCGCTCAACTGTCGGAAACGTACTCCACTCGCCTGTATCTCATCCAAAGATTTACGCACCCCTTTCGCCATCGGATTACGTGCCCAGTTCGAGTAGGATCTTTGATGGCGTATCTCATAGAAAGGATCTCCCCGCCAAGTGTTTTTATCAATCTTTATCTTCTTCTGATAGATAGGGTCCCAGTTATAACGGGTATTCGCTTTATATGGCATCAAACTCAACACCACTTTCGGTTTAGGCAATGCTTCAGGAAGCGATTCATCAGGCATCATCCAGCTTTTCTCCTCCGACATTCGGGGAGTACCAACCGCAGTTCCGAAATCAATCGACTTTACAGCATCCATATTCAAATGCAACTCCTGGTCACTCTCCAGCAATTTCTTCAAATGCAAAGAGTCTTGCGCCGTCCATACTTGCGAATATGCAAATAAAGCCGTCAGGCACAGTACCATCGTTGCAATAAACCGTTTCAATCTATCCATCCTCTATCCTCTTTCATTACCTGTTATTTTGGAGCACTTCATATACACTAATGCACATACGTTTCTCCCTTACGTTACCACCTATATTCTCCTACGAGAAGCGGTCTTTTGAGCGTAGTAATCCCCTGTCAGCAGCATAAGACTACTGATACAAACAAACGTTCCCACATGAATGTTTCCTATTTTTTACTTTCCGAAAGCTCCTCCTTTGTTACCACCAACGATAACCCGATCCACAAAGCGGCTCATCGTAGCACGGATCGATCGTCCATCTTGTTTTCGGATATTGGCGCTCTTCCCACCAACTACGATAACAAGCGGCTGCATCGAGCACCTCCTCATCAGTCAGAAAATAGATTGCTTCATAATTTTCGGCATTCGCCAATACCATTTTGCAACCTAATGACGGCGGTGTGCCCTGGCGGATAGACTCAATCACCCAAAGCATACACTCGCCCAACCGAATCTTACCGTTGTTCATATTATAAACCGACGGAAAAGAAGGAATAATGGTCAGATCTTCTGCATATTTTAAAAGTTCGGGGATGTCCTCTTCCGTAAAATGAGGGACCTCCACCACCCCTTTATCATTCTTCATCTTGTACGTACCCGACTTCAATTGTTTCACAAAAAGGGCAACATCCGGATTGTTATAATCCATTTCTTCGCTGGTGCATCCTGTAAAAGATACGATCAGGCAAACAGCCATCCACAGCATTAGTAGTGTTTTTTTCATTTTCATAAGGATTAATACGTCATGCGAAGTCCGCAAAGTAAATTAAAATTAGTCGGCCGTTTCGTTCGTACCGTAGCCAGTTTCGAATCTGTTTTGAAATGATGCGAAACTCCGGGTTCGGCAAAAACAGCAAGTCGGTCATTAATCTTATAATTGATTCCAATGCCGGCAGTCACTACCAGTTGGATAGGTTCTTCTTTAAAACTGTTGTCCGGCGCGCCGGCGATACATTTATCGGCTATTCCGCCTACGGTAGCGTAAAGGTCAAATTTCTTCGTATCTACCAGTGTTACATTTACTTTAACGGGAATACCCAGATAGTGCAAATGCTGTCCCGCCGAACGAAGGTTTGAATAAAGTAATCCGGTTTCTATTCCGAGAGATTCGTTTAGTTTACGCTCTACCGTTACCCCTGCGGAAACCGGCATTTTATAAGTGCCATTATCAGCCGGAAGCGCCGTGCCTACCTGAACTTTCATCGCCCAGCGATGCTTTTTCACCGCTTCGGGTTGAGCCACATTCACATTCGATTGTTCTTCCGGAGCAACAGATGATTCCGTATCACCGTTTGTTGCCTGCCAAAAGCCGTTATTCCCTTGATTACCATATCGGTTGCCATTTCCCGTAGAAGTAGTGGCGGAAAAAGAAAACGACATGGAGAAAGTGATAGAAAGCGAATCTTCTTCCTCCGTGTATTGTGACAGCATACCGTAAGACTTTGGAGCCGGTTTCGGCAACACCGGTTCTACCGGCAACGGTAACTGATTGACGCGTATTCCATCTCCATCCATCTGCCCTCCATTTGTCACGGCTATCTTTGTAAATGCTTCTTCCATTTCTTCTTTGGGTGAGAAATACAAGAAAGTAGCCGACGAGGCCGCCAAAACGAGCAATACAGATGCCGCAGCCGCCACACGGAAGAGCAGAATCCGACGACGATGCTGGCAAGCCACAGGTATTTCCTGCGAGAGCTCTTCCCAAAAGCCATCCCGTACACTTATCCCTGCATCAGCGAGACGCGTGCGAAACAGATCGGTTATTTCATCATTTTCTTTCTTCATGATTCCTATACTCTTTAATTCTTTTTGCTAACAAATACTTGGCCCGGTGCAACTGCGAAGTAGACGAATGTTCTTTAATGTGAAGCATCTTGGCTATCTCCTTGTGCGATTTCTCTTCAAACACATAAAGGTTGAAAACGGTTCGGCAACCATCCGGCAATTCGGCAATAAAAGCCATCAATTGCTCTTCGGAGATTCCAGCCCCTCCTCCCGAGTCCGATATATCCGGTATATCGGGAAGCTGCTCTTCATGCACTACCAACTGGCTGACTCGTTTCTCCCGCCGCAGGAAATCGAGTGATTGAGTAACCATCACCCGGGTTATCCATGTACAGAGCGAAGACTCGCCCCGGAACGAGAAGTTGGTAAAAATCTTGATGAAACCGTCATGCAGTACATCGTGCGCCGCATCCATATCGCCCGTATAGCGGAAACATACCGCCAGCATCTGTTTGGAATAGAGGGTGTAAAGTTCCTTTCGGGCTGAATCCTTTCCTGCCCGACAGCCCTTTATCAGTTCTATCTCGTTTTCCAAAGTCAATTACTTTTTTTTAAAATCGAACGTATGTCTGCGTCGTTTTACTCATTAGACGCAAGAGTTTGAGGAATGCTGCAAGGAATATTGCTAAAAGAAGTTAAAGAATAGAAGAGATTTCACCACAGAGGACGCAGAGTACACAGAGGAACAATGATAGGAAATTCTTCCTATAAAGTAAGTTTAAAACCTCTGTGTACT
>NZ_JADPLO010000126.1:0-4447 GCF_015667765.1 Bacteroides sp. 1001302B_160321_D4
GACTAAATTGTCGTTTGTTAACTGATTGAAATACAGTAGAATATGTTCATATTGTATTGTCTTTGTGTTGTTGTGGCTATTAAATGAAGTACAAAATTCTAATTTATGAGCAGACTTTTAATAAATAAAAAGTTAATGGATAAATGTAGTGGTAGTCTAAGATGAGAAATGGACTAATCTGAAAAAATGAATATTTTTCCTCTCTCTCTTTTCATTTATCCATGTAATTTCTTTTATGACATAAAAACTAGCAGCATTTTAAGATATTAAAAATCAAATAGATTGAATAATTACTCTTGTTGAATGAATTCGACGTAAATAAAGCTTTCTGGAATGATTTATCTATCTTTTTATGCTATTTTGCAGAGAAATGTTATTGTGTGATAGCTTAAGGTAATAAGGAAAGTAGATGTTAGAACTCCATTCAGGAGTCCATAGTGTGGTTTATTTTAAACCAATAAGTAGTTTCTTTTAAAGGTAGGAGATGTTCCTTTTAAACCAACGACATGTTTCATTATATCAAAACTTGTTTTCGATAGTAGGAAAAAATACATGTTTATAAAGAATTATGCTATATATATTCAATAAAAGGAATATATATAATGTAAATGTGACTTTCTTTTTTCTATTTAGCAATTCAATAGAATCTTAATTCTTCTGCATATATGAAAAATAGAACATAATTTGAAATAACTAAGATGAAATATTTCAATCTTTACCTGGCAAGTTTAGCTCGAAGTTCTTTTAGTCTTTTTGCAGCCTGTAGATTATCAACCTTTATATATCTCATAAATGCAGATGGACTCTTATGCCCGGATATGCGCATAAGTTCTCCGGCAGGAAAGCCGGATAAGTACATATTTGTGCAAAACGATCGTCGGCAAGTATGAGAAGAGATCATCTCCCATTTTTCATAGACTCTCTTTTCCCGTTCTTTCCCTTTCTTGCGAACAACTTCGATCTTCTGTTTTAGTTTTGCCCTTCGCCCTAATTCTTTAACCCTTTCGTTGAATATATATCTAGGAATTTTAGGTAAATCATAGTTGTACTTCTTGAGTATTTCCGGTACATAATCGATCATAGGAATTATGACAGCTTTATGCACTTTTCTCTGTTTGAGATTTATAATCTCATTATCTAAGTCAATATGTTCGGGACTTAATGTTGAGAGATCACTATATCGTAGTCCTGTAAAACACCCAGTAATAAAAACATCTCTAATCTCTTCCAATTGCTTATCATCTGACAAGTCTAACTCGTGTATTGTTGAAAGTTCCTTTTCACTTAAATAAATAGCATCAGTTTCTTCTTCTACGACCTTAAAATGCTTCAAGTCAATTGGAGGAATAACTCCTTTATCTATTTGATAATTAACAAATCCCTTTAACAAACGTATAATTTTTCCTGCAGAATTAGTGAGCAAGCCAACACTCCCATCGGGCTTTATAACCTTATAAAATAAATAGTCCATGAATTCATTATAAAATATAAGATTCAAGTTATGAAAAGTAATTGGTTGCGATGAATGTTCTTTGAAAGCGATCAGATGTTTGCGAAGTGTTCGGTAGTCCTTTATTTGATCTGCAGAAACAACTGGAGCTTTTTCTGTAATATATCTTTCTAATGCGTCAAAGATATCTACCCGATTAGGACGTAACTCATATTCTCTATTCTTTTTTAGTTCAAGTAAAACAAAATCTACGGTTGGACTTATTCCGTTTATCTTAGCATATGTAAGAATTTCTCCAAGCTTGGATGTTATTCTAATCAGGCAGGCATCAATTTCATCATAGTTTGGACAAGCGCGCTTAATCCATCTCTTTTTAGAATCCCAGTGTTCCGGTTTAATACTGTATCCAGTAGAGATAAGCGTACGCTTAGTTCGATTGTAGTTATATCGAACATAAAGGACAGTAGTCCCCTCTCGAGTGACGTACCTAGGTTTAATATATGGAGTATATTTTGCGATAGTAAAATCTGTATTGCTTTCGTATTGCAAAGTTACAAAAGCTATCCGAAATGAGCAATATCTCATCGTTAAAAGCTAGAACCTCCAAAAACATTGTACTATCTTAATAAAAGTGGATAAATATTGCTCAAAAAGGAAAAAAACTACTCAAAGCACACTGTAAGAGACTTATTTTGCACTTTAAAAACACTCAAAATATGAAAAAAGAATAGATTTTGTCCTTTCTTGAACACAGATTTTCCTAATATTTAGCATTAATTCCATTATTTTGTAGCTTTACAAATAAAATGCTATGGAAAAACAAATGGATTTGTATGATTCCTGGGTCCTACCTGAAACACACAATTCTATATAAACTTTTCCTCTAGCATTTATAAATATTCGACAGTACTGATTTTAATATATTATTTAGGTATAGCGATAAGAAAGGTAAGATTGCATTTAAAAGGTAATAGTAAGAAGGTAAAAAGAGAAATAAAAGAAAACGTAGGGTTTGTTTTTCTTTATAGGTAAACAAGATTGTAGATGGGTAACCTTAAAATTGTAGATTAATTAGAAAATATTTATGAAGAAACTACTAACAGTAATGGCCTTTTCGGTCGGTTTATTCGCAAATGCTCAAACCGGCAACTTATTTAAACCAGTAAAAGAGATAGCGCTACGTACTCCATCGGTACCTATCGTTGTTTCAGATCCTCACTTCTCTATCTGGTCTCCTTATGATAAATTAATGGAAGGAAGTACAGAACACTGGACTACAGCTAAGAAACCATTAGTAGGGGCTTTACGCGTAGATGGTAAAGTGTATCGTTTCCTGGGTAAAGATCAAGTAGCTCTAATACCTATCGCTCCCATGACAAATGTGGAACGTTGGGAGGCTGCATATACTAATAGTCAACCAGCAAATGGATGGCAAGAATTCCAGTTTGATGATAGTAGTTGGAAAAAAGGTAAAGCTGCTTTCGGTAGCCGTGATATGCCACGTGTTCGCACAGAATGGAAAGGAGATAATACAGATATTTATATCCGACGTACATTTGAAATAAATGATTTAGATTTAACAGAGAATATTTTTCTTATTTATTCTCATGACGATGTATTCGAATTATATTTAAATGGAGAAAAACTGGTTGCTACAGATCTCGTATGGAAGAATAATGTAAACCTAAAACTTTCAGATGAAGCCAAGAAAAAACTTCGTAATGGCAAAAATGTGATTGCAGCGCATTGTCATAACACAACTGGAGGATCTTATGTGGATTTTGGTTTATATCGTGAAAAGAAAAATGCAGTAACATTTGAAAATGAGGCTGTACAGAAATCGGTAGATGTACTAGCCACTTCCAGTTACTATACATTCACCTGCGGACCTGTCGAATTAGATGTTGTATTTACAGCGCCTCAATTGATAGATGACTTGGATTTGTTGTCAACTCCGATTAACTACATCTCCTATCGCGTGCGTCCTCTTGATAAAAAAGAGCATGATGTACAATTCTATATAGAAACGACTCCAGTATTAGCAGTGAATGAGACTACTCAGCCTACTATTGCACGTACATTATCGAAAAATGGTATTAGTTATGTAGAAGCTGGCACCATCAACCAGCCGATATGTGATCGTAAAGGTGATTTGATTTGTGCTGACTGGGGATATGTATATCTTGGTAGTGTAAATGGAGCAGGAAAATCTATAAGTTTGGGTGACTATAGCGGAATGAAGGAAGCTTTTGTTAAAAATGGAACTTTAGCTTCAAGTAAAACCAAATGGGTTACTCGTCGGGAAGAAAATACTCCTGCAATGGCTTATGTACATAATTTTGGAACTGTTACCAAAGATGGTAAAGATGGTTTCTTGATGATCGGTTATGATGACATTTATTCCATTGAATATATGTATGAGAAACGTATGGGATATTGGAAACATGATGGTAAAGTGACAATTTTTGATGCTTTCGAAAAACTGAGAGATAACTATCAATCCATTATGGAGCGTTGTCGTGCACTTGATGAACTTATTTATAGCGATGCAGAAAAAGCAGGTGGTAAAAAATATGCAGAAATATGTTCTGCTTCATATCGTCAAGTGATTTCCGCCCATAAACTTTTCACAGACAAAGAAGGTAACCTGATGTGGTTCTCTAAAGAGAATAACAGTAATGGTTGTATCAATACAGTCGATCTGACCTATCCGTCCGCCCCTTTGTTCCTCGTTTATAATCCAGATTTGGAAAAAGCCATGATGACTAGCATTTTCGAATATAGTGCAAGTGGGCGTTGGAATAAACCTTTTGCAGCACATGACCTTGGCACTTATCCAATAGCTAATGGACAAGTTTATGGTGGTGACATGCCGATTGAAGAAAGTGGTAATATGGTGATTCTAACTGCAGCTATTTCAAAAATTGAAGGTAATGCCGATTATGCTAAGAAATATTGGGACATTTTGACGACATGGACTAATTATTTAGTAGAGTA
>NZ_JADPLO010000127.1:0-4443 GCF_015667765.1 Bacteroides sp. 1001302B_160321_D4
GTCGTTTTTACGTAGGGCGTTGCCCTACGCTATATAATTAAGCCCTTTCAGGGCACTCCGCAAAATTATCATTTACCATCTCAAAACAGAAATTAAAACAACTCTTGAAAAATGGATAAATTTGCAATGATAATTTTCGGTGCGTCGGGTGATCTGACCAAGCGTAAGCTGATGCCCGCCCTTTACTCCCTCTACCGTGAAAAGCGGTTGACCGGAGAGTATTCTATATTGGGTATCGGGCGTACGGTCTACTCTGACGATAACTACCGTTCCTATATATTAGAAGAACTGCAACAGTTCGTAAAGTCCGAAGAACAGGACACAGCTCTGATGGCTTCGTTTGTCTCCCATCTCTACTATTTACCGATGGACCCGGCAAAAGAAGAAGGTTACCCGCAACTCCGCCAACGTCTGGTCGACTTGACTGGTGAGGTAGACCCGGACAACCTGCTGTTCTACCTAGCCACTCCGCCGTCATTGTACGGAGTAGTGCCCTTGTACCTGAAAGCTGCCGGACTCAACACCCCCCATTCACGTATCATTGTCGAGAAACCTTTCGGTTATGATCTCGAATCGGCACGTGAACTGAATAAAACGTATGCCTCTGTTTTCAATGAGCATCAAATTTACCGTATCGACCATTTTCTGGGTAAGGAAACAGCCCAGAATGTACTGGCTTTCCGTTTTGCCAACGGTATCTTCGAACCTCTCTGGAACCGTAACTATATCGACTACGTGGAAATTACAGCCGTAGAAAATCTGGGTATCGAACAACGTGGCGGATTCTATGAAACGGCAGGTGCACTGCGGGATATGGTGCAAAATCACCTGATCCAGCTCGTAGCCCTTACGGCTATGGAACCGCCCGCTGTTTTCAATGCGGACAATTTCCGTAACGAAGTAGTGAAAGTCTACGAATCTCTTACCCCGTTGAATGAAGTGGATTTGAACGAACATATCGTTCGTGGACAATATACAGCCTCCGGCAATAAAAAAGGCTACCGTGAAGAAAAAGGAGTGGCTCCCGATTCGCGCACGGATACTTATATTGCCATGAAACTGGGCATTAGCAACTGGCGCTGGAGTGGCGTTCCGTTCTACATTCGTACAGGTAAACAAATGCCGACGAAAGTAACGGAAATCGTCGTTCATTTCCGTGAGACACCTCATCAGATGTTTCATTGTGCCGGTGGCAACTGTCCGCGGGCTAATAAATTGATTCTTCGTTTGCAACCGAATGAAGGAATAGTGCTCAAAATCGGAATGAAAGTCCCCGGCGCAGGTTTTGAAGTGCGCCAGGTGACGATGGATTTCAGTTACGCGCAGTTGGGCGGCGTACCCAGTGGCGACGCTTATGCCCGTCTGATAGACGACTGCATCCAGGGTGATCCGACTTTATTTACTCGAAGTGACGCAGTAGAAGCCTCATGGAAATTTTTCGATCCGGTACTCCGTTATTGGAAAGACAACCCCGACGCACCTCTCTACGGCTATCCCGCAGGTACATGGGGACCTCTGGAAAGCGAAGCGATGATGCACGAACATGGGGCCGACTGGACGAATCCTTGTAAGAATTTGACGAATACAGATCAATATTGTGAATTATGAAACTATCAGTTTTTCCCTCATCTATTGAAACTTCACGAGCATTGATACTCCGCTTGGTGGAAATCATGAATGAAGAGCCGGACAGAGTGTTCAATATCGCAGTCAGCGGTGGCAACACACCTGCTCTGATGTTCGATTTGTGGGCGAATGAATACATGGAAATTACCCCGTGGGATCGTATGCGGATTTATTGGGTGGATGAACGTTGTGTGCCTCCCGATGATTCGGACAGTAATTACGGAATGATGCGCAACCTCCTTTTGGGTTTGACTCCTATTTTGTATGAAAATGTATTCCGTATCCGTGGAGAGGCGAAGCCTGCGAAAGAAGCGGTTCGCTATTCGGAGTTAGTCCGGCAGCAAGTGCCGCAAAAGCGTGGCTGGCCCGAATTTGATATTGTACTGTTGGGAGCCGGAGACGACGGACACACGTCTTCCATCTTTCCCGGACAAGAAGATTTGCTGACTTCAAACTCTATTTATGTAGTCAGCGCCCATCCCCGTAACGGGCAGAAGCGCATCGCAATGACGGGATACCCCATTCAGAATGCCCGCTATGTCATTTTCCTGATTACCGGAAAAAATAAAGTCGACGTAGTAGAAGAAATCTGTCATTCGGGAGACACTGGCCCCGCAGCCTATATAGCTCATCACGCGCAGAATGTAGAGCTATTTGTGGATAAAGCGGCTGCCGCATATATTGACGATAGTAATAAAAAGATGAACTAGAACTGTTTCGTTGACGAAACTAACAGAAAAAAGAAAAATATGAATCCTTATCAAAATTCATTTGGAGGTAATATCCCGCAGGACGTAGCCGGGAAACAAGGTGAAAATGTCATTTTTATTGTTTATACTCTAAAAGATACTCCCGAAACTCTTGATAAAGTAAAAGATGTATGTGCTAATTTCTCGGCCATGATTCGCAGCATGCGTAATCGTTTCCCCGAACTGATGTTCAGTTGTACGATGGGCTTTGGCGCCGATGCCTGGAGCCGTCTTTTCCCAGAAAAGGGAAAGCCGAAAGAACTGAACACTTTTGAAGAGATCAAAGGCGGAAAGCACACGGCAGTCTCTACTCCGGGCGACATCTTGTTTCATATCCGTGCAAAACAGATGGGATTGTGTTTTGAGTTTGCTTCCATCATTGACGAGAAGCTCCAGGGCGTAGTTGAACCTGTCGATGAAACTCACGGTTTCAGGTATATGGACGGCAAGGCCATTATCGGCTTTGTAGACGGAACAGAGAATCCGGCAGTTGATGAGAATCCTTATCATTTTGCGGTGGTAGGAGAGGAGGATGCTGATTTTGCAGGAGGAAGTTATGTTTTTGTACAGAAGTACATTCACGATATGGTTGCATGGAATGCTTTGCCTGTGGAAGAACAGGAGAAAGTGATCGGTCGTCGTAAGTTTAACGATGTCGAGCTTTCTGACGAGGAGAAACCTCAAAATGCGCATAATGCCGTCACTAATATTGGTGATGACCTGAAAATTGTGCGTGCCAACATGCCATTTGCCAATACGTCTAAGGGAGAATATGGCACATACTTCATCGGTTATGCAAGTACGTTCAGTACGACCCGGCAGATGTTGGAAAGTATGTTCATCGGCAATCCGGTAGGGAATACCGATCGTTTGCTTGACTTCAGCACAGCTGTAACAGGAACACTTTTCTTTGCTCCTTCCTACGATTTGCTGGGAGAATTGGGCGAATAAAAAAAGAAAAATAAGAATAAAAGATTGGAGGAGGATTACACTTTGGTAATCTCCTCCACTATATATTGATCTTTCACTCTCCTGCAGGTACATACAAAGTATTCCGGATGTTTCAGGGCTCCTTCTAAAGTATCAGGAAGAATCATCTCTTTGGTACGTCTATCCATTGCCACCGTTGCATATAGAATACCCTCTTTTTCGCATCTCTCAATTAATGCATTTTTTAGTTCTTCTACGCTATATTCCATTTGTGTGAGACTTTATCGCTGCAAAGTTATGGAAAATATGTATATTTTGTGCAATAATATTCTTGTAATATATAAAAATAGCTCCCTAGTTCGTCCGCCGACGAGGGAGCTATCAACACAAAAACTAAACTAGACACATTTTTGGAAATCTAGTTGTATATTCTGTATATCAATTATATAGTCCTGCTTTTTTTTATGGTTCGACCATAATTCGACCATTTGATGTTTTATGTACTATCAAGATTTCTATATTTCATATTTTATATTACTTTAAATATTATATTTGCGCATTGTCAAACTAAAATAGTGCGTTTATGAAATCGTTATTAAAAAATGTCCTAAGAAGGATAAGTAAAAAACAATCTTCTAAAGAAGATAATGCGACAGCCTTTTATCCCCAGTGTTGTGCAAAAGTGGATGATTCCGCTCGTATGCGTATAAAAATGTCTTATGACCAAAATGTAAAAGAAACTATATCAAGCTTGAAAACACTTGCTAATGATATGTCTAGTGGCTTTGTTACTTTTAAAAAGTTTCAGACTAGGCGTTATCAATACAACCCGGATGCAGATGCAACTCTATATGCTTCAAGACTGCTTCGTGCAGCTTCTATATTGGAGTTCCTATTAACTGATCCTGATAATAAATCTTAGAGATTCATTTTTTCAGCTAGAGCAGAGAGCCCTATCAGTAGTTCAGTTATATTTTTGGCTTTTCCGACAACATCATCAACTTTCGCTGCTGTATCAGGGCTTAACTCCTTTTCTAATCGTTCTAGCTGCATTTGAAATGTATCAAAACTTAATATATATAAGTCTCTTTCAACAGTGAATCCCCCTTTTTCTGCAAAATTGAATCTTTCAAAATTC